>JAAZBW010000508.1 GCA_012513625.1 Actinomycetales bacterium
AACCACACAGTCGACGTCGGGGTTGGGAGACGCAACCACACAGTCGACGTCGGGGTTGGGAGACGCAACCACACAGTCGACGTCGGGGTTGGGAGACGCAACCACACAGTCGACGTCGGGGTTGGGAGACGCAACCACACAGTCGGCGTCGGGTTCTCGTGCGGGGCGGGAGCGCGGGTCTGCCTCCCTCGAACTTGCGATACTCACCCCGGTGCTGCTCATCATCTTTGGCATGATGATCGCGGCAGGGCGCGTGGCCATCGCGGACGGCACCATCCAGCAGGTGGCCGGCGACGCCGCCCGCGCCGCCTCCCTCTCCCGCACGGCCGCGGACGCGCAGGGCGCCGCCGAATCGCTCGTCACCTCCGTGGTGGGCGCCAATGGGCTCCCCTGTACTCCGGTGGTGAGCACCAACACCACCGAATTCTCGAACGCGCCTGGTACTCCCGGCTACGTGACCGTGGAGGTCTCCTGCACGGTCACCCTCTCGGACCTCGCCGTGCCCGGACTCCCCGGCTCGGTGACACTCACCGGCACGGGCCGCTCCGTCCTCGACACCTACCGGGCCACCTCATGAACACCCCCCGCCACGCCGCGCGCGAATCCCTCGCCCACCACAACTCCCTCGCCGAGCGGGCCCGGACTGCGCTGACGTACTGGAGGGCCGGCGTCGTGAAGCGGTCCCGCACCCGGCTGAACCACCTGCGGCGTCACGCCGAACGCGGCTCCGTCTCCATGTTTGCGGTGGTCTCGGTGCTGGGGCTGTTCATCGCGATCGGGCTCGTGGTGGACGGCGGGCGGAAGATCCGCGCGATCGAGACCGCGCAGGCGATCGCGCAGGACGCGGCCCGCGTGGCGGGCAACCAGCTGGACTTCACCAGCAACCTGCTGGACGGCAGCCGCCCCGAGATCGACGTGGACGCCGCCATCAGCGCCGGCAACGCGGCGATCGCCACGGCCGGGGGAGACCCGAGCTCGCCGGGCGTGAGCGTGTCCGGGTACACCGTCTCCGCCACCGTGCACGTGACCGTTCCCACCACCTTCCTCAGCGTGATCGGGATCGCGAGTGTCACAGGGGTGGGGGAGGTTGGTGGGGTTGAACCGGTTCCCGGAATGAACGCGGAGATCCCCTGATGAAGTTCCTGAAGTCACTTGGCGCACTGCTCGTGCTCGCGCTCCTCCTCGTGGGGGTGCCCGTGGCGCTGTGGGCACTCGGCGGCTCGCCGATCCCCACCTCGCTGCCGTCAGGCAACGAGATCGCCTCTGCGCTCTCCAACCCCAACTGGGCGCTGCTCGTGGGCGGGATCCTTACCTACGTGGGCTGGTTCGCGTGGCTCACGTTCGCGATCTCGGTGGCCCTCGAGGTCCCGGCCGCGCTCCGGGGCGTCACGGCCCCCCGCCTGCCGGGCTTCGGCGTGCAGCAGCGCCTCGCCGCGATGCTCCTCGGCGCGGTGGTCTTCACCGCGGTCCCGCAGATCGCGTTCGCCGCCCCCGCCGGGGAGCCCGCCGGCCACACGGCCGTCACCCAGATGCTCCTCACCCCCCTCTCCGACGGCGGAGCGTCCGTCGGCACGTCCCTCGACGACGGCGGGGGCCAGGCCGGCAGCTCGGCCTCCGCGGCCGCGGCGCAGCAGTCCGCCCATCCGGGCCCGTACACGGTGGAGGCGGGGGACTCCCTCTACGCGATCGCCGCGAAGTTCCTCGGCGACGGCGAACGGTGGCCCGAGCTGGCCCAGCTCAACTACGGCGTCACCCAGGCGGACGGGTCCGCGCTCGGCGCCTCCCACGTGATCGAGACCGGGTGGGTGCTCCAACTCCCGGACGGCGCGGCGGACCCGGCCTCCGCCTCCGCGAGCACCGTGACCATTGAGCACGCGGTGGTGGAGGGTGACACCCTCTGGGACATCGCCGACCGCTACCTTGGGGACCCCTACAAGTGGCCGGACCTCTACGAGGCCACGCGCGGGATGGTCCAGCCGGACGGCGGCCAGATCGTGGATCCGGACCTCATCTACCCCGGCTGGGTGGTGTCCGTGCCCGGCGTGACGGCCGCGCAGGATGCGGGCTCCGGCCAGGGCTCCGAGGCCGGCAGCGGCTCCACCTCCGGCGCCTCCCTCGACCGCGGCGCGGAGAAGTCCGGCCCGGGCGAGCGCGGGGCCGAGCCAGGCGCGAAGACGTGGAGCGCCTCCGGCTTGGACGAGGAGGGCGCCGCTGACACGGAGGCGTCCGAGGCCGAGGAGGGCCTCTCCGTCCAGACCATCGGCGGTGCGGGCTCCGTGCTCGCCGCCGGCATCATCGGCGTCCTCGCCTACAGGCGGCGCGAGACCCAGCGCCGCCGCAGCCCCGGCATGCGCCTCTCGATGCCGGCCCCCCACTCCACGGCAGCGGCCCTCGAGGGCCAGCTGCGCGCGCTCGCCGATCCGATGAGCCTCGCCACCGTGGACCGCGTGCTGCGCGTGCTCTCCGATCACCACCACGAGCGCGGCCTGAGCCTCCCGGACATTCGTGCCGCCCGCATGGCGCCCGATATGTTCGAGATCTTCCTCGGTTCCCCGGCCACGCTGCCCGCACCCTGGCAGGGTTCGGCGGACGAGGTGGTGTGGTCGGTGACGGCCCACGCGGCGGCCGCGCTCACGCCGTCGGACACGGCAACGGCCCCCTTCCCCACGCTGGTGACCGTGGGCGTGGACGAGTCCGGCGCGCACGTGATGCTGGACATGGAGCACGTCTCCTCGCTCGATATCCGCGGGGACGCGGAGGTGGCGCACGCCTCGATCGCCGCACTCGCGGCCGAACTCGCCACCACCCCGTGGGCCGATGACCTGCAGGTGACGCTCGTGGGCACCCTGCCCGAGCTCGGCGCCATCCTGGACACGGGCCGCATCCGCCACGTGCCCTCGTTGGACCGCGTGATCCGCGAGCTCGAGAAGCGCGCCGACGCCGTCAAGCGCGCCCTCGACGCCGCCGGCGTCGAGTCCATCCCCGCTGCCCGCGGCGCCGGCCTGATCGAGGACGCGTGGACCCCCGAGGTGGTGCTCGTGGGCGGGGAGATCCCCGCCGAGCTCCGCGGCCGGTTGGAGGCCCTGCTGGATCGGGTGCCGCGCGTTGGCCTGGCCGCGATCACTGCCGGGACCTCGGGCGAGTGGGCGCTCGTGCTGGACGAGAACGATCCCGCCCGCGCGGTGCTCGAGCCCGCCAACCTCGCCGTGCGCGTGCAGCAGCTCAATCCGCAGGAGTACGCGGATATCCTCTCCCTCATCTCCGGCACCCCCAAGGTGGTGGCCGGGCCCACGTGGGCGGAGAACCTGACCGCCCGGGAGCCGGCCATGGCCGAGCTCGCCGCGGCCCCGGTGGTGGCCGGTTCCGGTTCCGGCCCGACGACGAACGGCCGGGTTTCCGCCGATCCCGCGGCTGCGGCGGCCTCGGGTCACGTCCCAGCTGCGGGGTACCCCAGTCCCGTCCCGGCTGCGGCGGCCTCGGGTCACGTCCTAGCTGCGGGGTACCCCAGTCCCGTCCCGGTCACAACGACTGGCGCGGTGGCGGCGGAAGGTGAGGCTGCGTCGTCGTTGGAGATTGTCCCGGCGAGTGGGGCCACGCGCGCGTCCGCCGAGCTCGCGGCGGCCGAGGTGGTCCAGCTGCGGCACCCACGGGTGCGCGTGCTGGGCGAGGTGGAGCTGGAGGCGCCCGCCGGAACGGAGCTCGCGGAGAAGGACCGCTCGCAGGCGCTGGAGCTGGTGGCCTACCTCTCGCTGACGCCGGGGGCCACCAACGAGCAGCTCTCGGCGGCGCTGTGGCCGGGCCGCGAGGCGAAGAATGCCACTCGCAATTCGGCGGTCTCGCGGGCACGGCGCTGGCTGGGCGCGGACCACACGGGCAGCCCATACCTGCCGATCGCCACCACGGCGGAGAACTTCGGCACCTACTCGCTCACGCACGTGACCACGGACTGGGACCAGTTCCTGGCGGTGGTGGGGTCGGACGCATCGGTGACTCCCACGGAGCGGCTGTGCGCGGCGCTCGAGCTCGTGCGGGGGCGACCGTTCGCGAGCGCGCGCGCCGGGAAGTACACGTGGGCGGAGCCGCACGCGCAGGAGATGATCTCCTCGATTGTGGATGTGGCGCACGAGGTGGGGCGTCGGTCGCTGCTGGCCGGAGATGCGGAGGGTGCCCGCTGGGCGTCCGCCGTGGGCCTGGCCGTGACGCCTGATGATGAGCGCCTCTGGCGCAACGCCATCCGCGCCGAGTGGATGCTGGGAGATCAGCAGGCACTGTGGGCGCTCGTGAAGCGGTGCTACGAGCACCTCGACGATCTCGAGGTGGAGCCGGATGCCGAGACCGAGAAGCTCGTGGCGGAGCTGCGCGCGGCGTCCGTGCGTCCGCGAGTGGGTACCGGCCAGCTGTAGGGGCTCACCCCATTCGCCGACTGTGTGGTTAAGATCCCGCAAGACCCCCATCGACTGTATGGCGTAGAGCAGATTCTCTGGTCTACGCCACACAGCCAGCGGTGGCCGGGACAACGGTGGCCGGGAATTACCTGCACCTCTCTGACCAGCCCGAAAACGGCTTTTTGAACCCGTGCGTTGTGACAGGTCACACAGGGGGATTGCTCGCCACGGCGCATACCTCTCGCGAACAATGGGAATACGTTCGCGCAAGGGGGCGCGGGTATACCGGGAGTCGAGGACGAGATGAAGGTCGTAGTGGTTGGTATCGCCAACCAGCAGACTGCCCTACCTGTGGAGTCGTTTCCGATCGAGTACCAGGCGGCACGGTACCTGCCCAACCAGATTCGGCACACTGTGGGCGGTGTGGGATTCAACGTGGCCCGCACGCTTTCCACGTTCGGACACATGGTGGCGCTCGCCTCCCCGCTGGGGGAGGACTACCCGGCGGCCATGGTGGACGCTGAGGCCTACCGGTTCAACATCTCCACGCACCTCTGCCGGCGTGACCTCGTGCGCACGCCCCGCTCGGTGGTGCTCTATGACTCGGAAGGCCGGCGCCAGGTCAACGTGGACATCGGTGACGCCACCGATTTCGTGTTCCGGGAGGAGCACCTCTCCCCGGACCTCTTCCGCGCGAAGCTGGTGGTGCTCGGCAACCTTGACATGGTGCGCCCCCTGATCGCTCCCGTGATTCGGCGTGGACGCCGACTGGCCGTGGATCTCCAGGATGTGCGGAGTGCGGACAACCCGCATGACGAGGAGTTCCTCCAGGCCGATTTCCTCAACATGTCCAATGAGTACGTGGCCGGATCCGAGCGCGAGGTGCTGCTCGAACTGCGGGCGAAGTCCCGCGCCGAGGTCCTCACCATGACGCTCGCGCACGAGGGCGCCCTCCTGCTCACCCGCGAGATGTCCGAGCCGCTCCACGTGCCGGCACCCGAGGTGGATCCACGCAACTCGGCGGGAGCGGGGGACATAGCGTTTGCCACCTTCCTGCACGGCCTGCTGAAGTTGCGCGAGGATCCGGTGGCCGCGGTTGCCCGTGGGGTGGATGCGGCGAGCCGATTCGTCTCCACCGAGGTGGCGAAGGGTCCGCAGAGCCTCGCGCAGATGCGCACCATCCTCGGCGTGGAGCCGGCACCCGCCGCAGCGAGCGCGCCCGAGATCCCGTGGAGCCCGGACGCCTACGAGATCTAGGTCGGGCGCCTACCCCCCGGTGCCCTGCTCCGGCGCCACCTTCTCCAGCTCCTGCAGGATCACCTCGAGGAACCGCTCGGTGGTCTCGGCGCCGCCGATGTACTCGTCATTGATCACGAATTGCGGCGTGGACGCCCGCCCCAGCACCTCGTAGGACTCGTTGTACGCCGCATCCACCTCGGCCCGCAGGGCCGGATCCTGGAAGTCCGCCTGGAACTGCGCCACGTCCGGAATCCCCACGTCCGAGGCGAGTCGCAGGAATGTGGCCTCGGAGAGGTCCTGGCCGCCCTCCACGAACTGGTAGCGGTAGATCGCCACGTGGTATTCGAGGAAGTAGTCCTGCCGGGCCGCCGCCCGTGCCGCAACCGCGGCGTCCACGGACTGCTCCTGGAAGATCGGGAAGTCCCGGAACTCGATCCGCAGCACGCCCTCGTTCACGAGCGGCACCAGCTCCGGCAGCGTCTCGAGCGTGAATCGTCCGCAGTAGCTGCACCGGTAGTCCGCGAATTCCACCATCACCACGGGCGCCTCCACGCCGCCGATCGCCATCCGGTCCTCCGGATCGCGGGTGGGCACGAGGCGGCGCGCCTCCAGGATCTGCTGCATCTCCTCCTCCGAGAGTGTCGGCTCTGCCGTGGGCTGCACCTGGGGTCCCGTGGGCGCTGCGGTGGCCGCCACGCTCGGGGTGCCGCCGGCCCCTCCTGCCCCCGCCTGCCCCGCCCGCACTCCAGCGTCGCGTCCGATCAGGTAGCCACCTCCGAGGCCCACCAGGAGCGCGATCGCCGCGGCGAGGATCATGACGAGCTTCGAGTTCGGCGGCGCCCCCGCAGCCGCGCCTGCCCCCGTCCCCACCACGGGTGGGGGGCCGGCGGCCTCCGCCGTCCGGAGCGGCCCATGCGGCCTGTGTGCGGACCCCGCAGGCGTGGTCCCCTCGCCCGGCTGCTTCTCTGGCGTGCTCATCTGCGCTCGATTCCTCCTCGGCCTCCCTGCGGCTGCGCGGAGGTTCCCGGCCCCATGATAGGTGCTGGCCTACCGCCCGAGCCCGCGCCCCTGCTTGCGGAGCATGATGGTGACGAGCACGGCCGCGGCGATGAATCCGCCCGCCCCGATCCCGATCCTCGCCAGCGTTGAGAGCCCCGCAGTGGTCTCTGGTACCGCAGGTTCGCTCTCCGCGCCCGGCGCGGGAGTGCCCGTCTCCCCCGTCGACGACGTACCCTCACCCGGGCCCGTCGTCGTCACCTCATCGCCCGGGCCAGTACCAGCCCCCGCCGTCGGGCCCGCGCCGGGCTCCGCCGTCGCCGGGGACTCGGTGAGGCCGGTGGCGAGCACAAACGGGATCGCGCCCTCCACGCGGTGGCCATCGGAGGAGACGAGGGACCAGTTCAGGGAGTAGTCGCCGTCGGGGAGTTGGGGAAACGCCGCGGAGGCCACGCGCCCGGTGAGCTCCGGGGTGGCCTCCCAGACCGCGGCGCCGGTGGCGTCCTGGATCAGGATGGCGGGGGACGCGGGAATGATGTCCGCGGAGAACTCGAGTTCGATCCGTGGGGGGAACTCCGTGTGGGTCTCGCCCTCGGCGGGAATGGAGCTGACCAGGAAATCGTGCGCGCGGGCGGGCGGTGCGGGCACGAGCACGGCGAGGAGGAACAGTAGGCCGGCGGCGAGCAGCGTGAGCGCGCGCGGGGCGCCGGGTCGGAGCGCGGAGCTGATCATGGTTCCACTGTAGGCGCCCCCACTTCGGCGGCGCGGGCTCGGTCAGCGGGCGGAGTCGAATCCTGGGTCCGTGCCGCCCTCGCGTACGGCCACGTGGAATCCGCCCTCGGAATAGACAGTGGTGTACGTGGTGCCGGGATAGCGATCCTCGGCCCAGACGGCCGCGTCCGTGGGGGCCTCCCCCTCCTTCCACACGTAGCCCATCTGATCGAGGAGCACGTATTCCGGCGCCGGATTGCCATTGCCCAGCCAGTACACGTCCGCGCGGCTGACGAGCGGGGCCATCAGGGTGATGTCCGTTTCCACGCTGGCGTCCTGCCCCACCGCGTCGATCGCCTCGCGTGCATACGGCGTGCGCCAGGAGGTCTCCCAGGTATCGGGCACGAGCAGCCACGCGAGCGGCAGGCGGGCGCCGAGGACCAACGTGACCGCCACCGTGGCGCCAACTGCCAGCCAGCGGTTTTTCCGGCGTCCCGGCATTGCATCGAGGAGTGCGGCCGCGGCAATCGGCATGAGGATCGCCGAGTAGTGCCAGCCCCAGCCCCAGTAGAACGGGACCGCGCCCGCGAAGCGCCAGGCGAGCGTGGGGAGCATCAGCAGGATCAGCGGGGAGCGGACCCCCACCACGCCTGCGGTGGCCACGAGCATGAGCACGGTGACGTACTTGTCGATCGGGACGAAGATCTCCCAGAGGGAGCCCAGGCGGCCCGTGTAGTCGTACTCGCCTCCCGGGTTGAGGGCGGGGAGGATCACGAAGGTGGCGAGCAACAGCCACACGAGGCCCCACGCCACGAGCATCCAGCCGATGCGCCAGCGCCGGTCCGGATCCGGCTGGTCCTTCCGGAGCGCGAGGATCGCGCCGAACACCGCCACCGTGAGGCCGAGGTCCTCCTTCACGAACACGAGGAGCCCGATCCACAGTGCCGCCGCGGTGAACCGCCCGCGTAGGTAGGCGGTGAGCCCGAACGCGAGGATGGGCACCGCGAAAGCGATCTCGTGGAACTGCGCCTCTGCCGCGGACTGGAGTCCCCAGCCGAGTGCGTACGCGATGCCGAGGGCGGCGCCCATGGCGGTGCCGAGCCGCTCCATCGCGAGCCGCGCGAGCGGAACCGCGGACACGCCGAAAAGCACCGCCTGCGTGACGAGGAGCGCGAGCCCGGAGGGCCAGAGGGCCCAGATGGGGCCGAGGAGGATGAGGATCGGGTGGAAGTGATCGCCGAGCAGGTTGAAACCATGGCCCTTGATGGGGACGATCGGCGCCTCGAACTGGGAGTACGCCTTCGCGAGCTGGGAGAAGATCCCGAGGTCCCACGAGGGCGCGATCAGCTGCTCCCACTGCCTCCACCCGAGCAGGGCGTAGGCCACCGCGGTGAGCGCCCCGATCCCGAGTGCGATCCACAGCTGCGTCCGTCTCTCGCCATCACGGCCGGTCACGGTTCGCCCGCCGGCGGGTGAGGGTCCCGCGGGAACGGGGGCGGCGCCGTCGTCAGGCACGACGACGGGGGCGAGGTCGGCACGTACGGTTCCCCCGCCGGCACGCACGGTTCGCCCGCCGGCGGGTGAGGGTCCCGCGGGAACGGGGGCGGCGCCGTCGGCGGGAGTGGGTGCGGACACCGCGCGGGTGGGGTCAGAGGACATTGCGGCTCTGAAGGTACCTCAGGGAGAGCCATCCGAGGGGAATGCGGGCGTAGAGGGTGAGTACGCGGAAGACCAGGGTCACGGACACGGCTACGGGGGAGGGGATTCCCGCGATGGTGAGGCCGGACGTCAGCGCCACCTCCACCGGGCCGATTCCCGCAGGTGAGGGCACCAGCGAACCGGCGGAGGCGGAAGCCAGGTACGCGATCGTGAGCGTTGCCACCGGCAGCTCGTACCCGAACGCCGCCAGGGTCATACCGAACGCGGCCACATATCCCACGGTCTGGATCACGTTCCCCAGCACTCCCGCGGCCAACCGGCCCGGGTTGCCCACCACCCACAGCACGCGCGGCCAGATCTGGCGCAGCACCGGCATGACCCTCCGGGACGCCCACCCACGCACGGGAGGGATGGCCACCAGCACACCGGCCACGGCCACCAGGATCGCCACCACGATCATCACCGCGCCGGAGGGCACCACCATGGAGCCGGCGCTCCCCGCGGCCCCGGCCACCACGGTCACCATGATCAGCAGCGCCACCGTGGTGAGGAACCGCGTGACCTGCACCATGGTCACGGTGGCCACGGCGAGCGTGGGCTGGACGCGCTCCTTGGTGAGGTAGCGGATATCGATCGCGGCGGGGCCCACGCCGGCGGGCGCCACCAGCGAGACAATCGAGGACGCCACCTGCACGAGCGTGGTCCGCCACATCCGGAGCTTCTCCGGCGTGAACGAGACCAGCCCCAGCGCGGCGCCGTAGTACGTGGCCAGCCCGGCCCCGAACGCCGCCACGAGCCATGCCGGGTTCGCATCCCGGAACGCGGCCGCCACCTGGTCCCAGTTGAACGTACCGAACAGCAGCACCACGGCCGCGAAGCCCACCGAGATCGTGAGCAGTTGCTTGAACGTGAGCCGCTGCAACGTGGCGGGCGGCGCATCCGCCGCGGCCGGCACCAGCCGGAGCAGCTCCTCGCCCAGCCGGTGCAGGAACCGCCGCGGCATCTCGGCGCGGGTCTGCGGCGGCATCACGATCTGCTGCAGCAGTGGCGCGAGGGAGGTCAGCTCCGCCTCCGAGAGCGCCGCGGAGGCTGCGGCGATCGCCCGGTCCGTGCCCACGCGGGTGGCGAGCATGGTGAGCGCCTGCGCCAGATCGATCCGGCGGGAGAGCTCGGAGGTGGCCACTTCCCCGTTCTCCCAACCGGTCAGCCACACGGAGCCGCCGCCCGATTCCACCACCACGTGTGCGGCCGTCAGCGAGCGGTGCGAGATGCCCGCATTGTGCGCGAGGTGGAGCTGCTGCCAGAACTCCTGCAGGTGCTCGTCCCTGATCTCGTGTGCCACCAACTCCGAGAACGCGCGCCCGCCCGGGATGTGCGGGTAGACCATCAGGATCGAGTCGTTGGCCCGGGCGATCGCCTCCATGGACGGCACCCGCACGCCCGCCTCCCGCGCCGCGAACGCCATCAGCGCCGCATGCTGCGCGCTTTCGCGGAGGCTCGGCTTCATGGGCCGGTCAATCCCGCGCAGCCGCATCGCGTCCCACATGGTGGCGAGGAATCCCACCAGTTGGCGGTCGCCGTCCAGCACCGAGACGTCCCGGCGCCGCCCATTCTCGAACACCGCATAGTGCCGGTGCTGGTTGAACGGATCCGGCCGCGGCTGCTCCTGCAGCAACTCCTCAACCTCCGCGGGCAGCGGCAGCGGATTCGGCACCATCACCTCGTCCGAGGTGTCGAGCGCCCGCATCAGCTCGTCCAGCGTGGACGGCCGGTCGGGCGGCGGCGCCGGCTGGTCCGGTGAGCGCACCATCCCCGGCGACGATCGGTCCACCTCCGTCCGCACCTCACCGAACCTGGGCTCGCCGTTGGCGGGGGCGGGTGGCGCCGCCGTCGCTCCGCCCGGTGGGGACGCGTCCGGTGAGCCGAGGACGGAACCCGCGTGCGTCGTCGTCGGGGCGCCCGCGGGGGCGTGGCCCACGGGAGCGGTGGAGGAGACCATCCAGGAGTGGACGGTGGAGGGGGCGGAGTCGAGGCGCACCACGAGCGAGGGGCGGAGACCGGCGCGGCGGAGTCCGCGCACGAGGGAGAGGCCGGCCGCGCGGGAGGAGCGCACACCCATGGCCCAGCGCATGAGGAAGCCGATGGTGCGGCCGAGGAACGCGGAGACGAGGGCGCCGGAGAGCGCGAGATCGCCCTGGAGGACGGCCAGCATCACCACCACCACAATGGCCGCCCACGAGATGCGCACCACGCGGGAGGAGGAGGCGCGGCCCACGGCCGTGAGCAGGCCGCTGAGGGTGGCCACGTACGGAGCGAGCGCCGGCACGTTCACACCGCGCGAGTTCTGCGCGAGCGCGAGATTCAGCGGGTGCGTGGACTCGAGCAAGGAGAGGCCGTTAACCAGCAGGAACGCCAACACGTAGGCGATCCCGCCGGCGAGCAGGGCCTGGACGATCACGCGCCACTGGCGCTGGAGGGTCTGGGCGAGGAGGACGGTGAGGGGAACCAGGAAGATGACGAGCCCCTCGATGAAGGCCACCGGAAGGAGCAGGATCTGGCGTGCGGTGCGGTTGACAGCGTCCTGGACGTCCTCGGTGACGCCGGCGGTGGTCTCGGGACCGAGGTAGGCCACGAGCACCACGAGCGTGAGGATCAGGAGGTTGACAACCGTGGAGACGAGGTCCGAGGGGCGCCGGATGTGGCGTTCCTCCACGTCCACGAGCCGAACGGCCGCCTTGGGGGTGGCGGCGTTGATGAGGCGGAGGTCCGCGTCCGGCACCGGGGGGACGATCGCGGCGCCCGAGCCGTTCGGGGCGCGGCGGGAGGGCGGCGGCTCCTGCGTCACGGCGCGATTGATCGTGACCTCCTCCTCCATGGGGTCGAGTCTACGAGTGGGGGCGGCCGGCCACCGGCCAGCCGCCCCCATCGAGGTGGTAACGAACCAGAGCGGTTCGTTACGAGGTCCGATCAGCGCATCGCGGCGTTGCCGGCCTCGACGGCCTGCGCGAGCGCCTCGCCCACCGGGATGTTGCCGAGCAGCATGTCCTGCAGGATCGGCGTGATCTCGTTGGCTCCGGCGTTCACCTCGGGACCCACGGGGGCCGGGGTGGTCTGACCCTCGGCGGCGTCCACGAACAGCTGCACGTCCACGCCCTCCGCGGCCCAGTAGTCAACGAATGCCTGCTGCGCGCCCACGGCGCCCGGGAAGGAGACGCCCTGCGAGGCGATGGCGGTCTGGCCATCCACCGAGCCGAGCCACTCGAGCACGCGGACCGTGGCGTCCATGTTCTCCGAGTTGGCGTTACCCACGGCGGCCACACCGTGCACCACGGAGATGCGGCCCTCGGGGCCCTCCACCATCGGCGCGATACCCCACTCGAACGTGGCGTTGTCCGCGATGGTCTTCAGGTTGTAGGGGCCCGACTGGAAGAGGCCGAGCTTGCCCTGCAGGAACAGGTCGCGGGTGATGTCACCGTTGGTGTTGGTGTCTGCTGCGGACGGGGCCACGTAGTGCTCGTTGATCAGATCGTGGAGGTACTGGAACGCCAGCTCACCCTCGGGGGTGTCGAACGCGAACATGCCCTCGTCGTCCTGGAAGGTGGCGCCGGCCTGCGCGAGGAAGTCGATGTAGATCGCCTGCAGGTCCAGCTGCGCGTTGAAGCCGAACTGCTCGCGGTTGTCCGGGTTGAAACCCTCATCGGCCGGCGTGTTGCCGTCCGCGTCCAGCGTCAGCGCGGTGGCTGCCGGGAGGAGCGTGTCCGCGTCCGGGTTCTCCGCGTCCCACCGCAGGTTGGCCGGGTCCACGCCCGCCGCCTCGGTCAGTTCCGCGTTGTAGTAGAGCGCGATCGAGTCCCACAGTTGCGGCACGCCCCAGAGGCTGCCGTCCCGCGTGTACAGGTCGACGACGGACTGGGTCCACTCGTCGTGACCGTCACCGAGTGCCTCGGTGATGTCGAGGAGGTTGCCGGAATCGGCGAACTTCGCGAAGTTCGAGGAGTTGGTCCAGAAGATGTCTGCCATATCGCCCGACTGGAGGTCGAGGGGGAGCCGCGTCCAGTAGTCACCCCACGGCACGAGCTCCACGTTCACCACGATGTCCGGGTTCTGGGCAGTGAACGCATCGAACGACTCCTCGTATGCGGGCGCCGCCACATCGTCCCAGAGCCGGAACGTCACGGTGGTGCTGCCCGTGGCCTCCGTGTCATCAGTGGACGTCTCCGTGGTGCCGCCGGTCTCGGTGCTGCCGCCTGCCGGTGTGGTCTCTCCGTCTCCCCCCGTGCTCGGGGAGCAGGCAGCCAGGCCGAGGGCGAGCACCGCCACAGCGCTGAGCGCTGCTACTCCACGTGTCTTGCGCATGTGTTCTCCTTCTCCGCGGGCCCTGCCCGTTATCCTGCGCGGGCCCGTCCTGTCCTTCTGCGCGCGCCCTGCCGGTTCACCTACGCGGACGTATGCCCGGCGGGCTCACAGTGGCGTGGTGCGGCCGCAGCCGGCACCGACGCGCTTGAACTCTCAATTGTCTCCCATTCCTGGCGGTGTTCTGGCCGGGGTCGAGGTTGCACGGGTCACGGTTTCGCATCATGAACAGGTCCCGCGACCCCGGTTCTGCTCCGGAGCGGGTCAGCGGACGCCCGTTACTCCGAGGGACCGCGTGATCTGGTTCTGGAACGCCACGAACAGGATGATGAGCGGTGCCAGCGCAATCGTGGTGGCGGCCATGACCAGGGTCCAGCGGCCGTCGTACTGGGACTGAAGCGCGGCCGTGGCCACGGTGATCACCCGCCACTCCGGGGCGGGCGCGATCACGGAGGGCCACATGAAGTTGTTCCAGTGCGAGACCACGGTGATCAGCACAAGCGTGACGAGGATCGGCCGGTTGGACGGCAGCACCACGGACCACAGCCGCCGCAGGTACCCCGCACCATCGATCTTGGAGGCGTCCAGGATTTCCGACGGCACCGATCTGAAGTTCTGCCGCAACAGGAAAATCGCGTACGGGGACCCGAACATCAGCGGCAACGTCAACCCCAGGAACGAGTTCTTCATCCCGGCGGAGGTCATCATCACGTACAGCGGGATGATCGTGACCACCGCCGGAACCATCATGGTGGAGAGGTAGATCCAGAAGATCGTCTCCCGCCCGGGGAACTCGAGGGTGGCGAACGTGTACGCCGCCAGCACCGAGCTGATCAGCTGCCCCACCACCATCACGATCACCACCTGCGCGGTCACGAGGATCGGGACGTAGAAGTTGTACGGCGCCTGCATCAGAGCGGTGTAGTTCTCCGTTGTCACCGGGTCCGGCAGGGTCAGCGGCGGCGTGATGGCGAACTGGTTCGGCGTCTTCAGCGAGGTGACCACCGAGAACACGAACGGCATGATCATCACCGCCGCGCCCGCGAGCAGGAACAGGTACAGGAACGCGAGCGAGCCGAGCCTCCCCAGGGTGAGTGGCCGTCGTCGGGACTGACGGGGCGCACCACCCTCCAGGGGAAGGCCCGACGACGGCGGGGTGGGCCTCGTCGTCGATCTCGCCGATCCGGGCCCACCGGAGTCCGCCGCAGCATCCCGGCTGAGGGGCAGGCCCGGCGTGGCGGGGGTGGGGGAGGCGCTCATGACATGTCGTAGGTCATTCGGGGCGCGAAGTAGCGCTGCTGGGCGATGGTGATGATCACGAGCACGGCGAAGAGGATGAGGGCCATCACGGAGGCCTCGCCGAGATCGAGGGAGACGAAGGCCTCCTGGTAGATGCGGGAGGCGATCACGTCGGTGCTGCCGCCGGGATAGCCGCGGGCGGAGCCGGTGAGGCCGTAGACGAGGTCGAAGACCTGGAAGGACGCCACGATCTCGGTGACCAGGATGAAGAAGGTGGTGGGGCGGAGCAGGGGCAGGGTCATCTGGGTGAGCATCTTGACGGGGCCGGCGCCGTCAAGCCGGGCGGCCTCGTAGACGGACTGCGGGATGGACTGCAGGCCCGCGAGGAAGAACAGGGAGATGTAGCCCACCTTGGACCACACGTACACGAACGCGACCGCCGGGAGGGCCAGGTTCACATCACTCATCCACTCGATGCGCTGGCCGAGTAATGCGTTGATCAGGCCGTTCGAGGGGTCGAAGAGCCAGCGCCACACCACGCCGAGTGCGAGCGGCGCGCACACCCACGGCAGCACGTAGAGGACCCGCAGGAAGCTGCGGCCGGGGAGGTTGCGGTTGAGTGCCACTGCCAGCAGGAGGCCGCAGATCACGCTCGCGGGAATGGCCATGAGGACGAACCTGGCGGTGACCCCGAGGGAGTTCCAGAACTTGCCGTCCTGCAGGATGTTCCGCCAGTTCTCCGTGCCCACGAACTCGGGGTTGGTGATGAGGTCCCAGTCCATGAAGGAGAGGATTCCCACCAGGAACACGGGCACGATCAGGAACACGCCCACGCCCACGAAGCTGGGGATGAGGAGGGAGTAGGCGGTGGTGGTCTCGCGGCGTCGGCGGGCGCGTTGGCCTGGCCGGAGGGCGGGGCGTCCGGGGCGACGATCTGCGTGGGTTGGCCCCGGCGCCGCGGCCGGGTGGGTGGCCGGGTCCGGCGGGGGTGCGGCCGAGGGCAGGGTGGGTGCGGTCATGTCACCTCCTGCCTGGCCCGGCGCCGGTGGCGGTGCGGGCGATCGGGCGTTGCTGTTGTGCCGGGCCCGGCGCCGTGTGGTGCGGGCGTTCGGGCGTTCGGGCGATCGGGCGTTGGAGCCACAGTAATGCGGTGATTGAGGTTTCACCCACACGTTCCATGGGCGGGCCCGCGATCGGGCGCGATCTCCGGCCGCGGCCACTCCCGGCGATCTCGCGGTGAACGCTCCCGGGGATCTGGTCGTGGGCGCTCCGGGGGATCTCGCGGTGGGCGCTCCGGGGGATCTCGCCGTGAACGCCGCGCCGCAGTCTGTAAGACTTGCCTCGAGGAGGCGATTTGATGGCGCGAGGCAGATGGGGGGCTCCACTCGAGGACCCCGCCAACCAGTACTCACCCACCTACCACTACGGCGTGCTGCGCCCGAGTACGCGGCAGAGTTCGTTGCCCACCTCGCCGAACGCGGAGTCCTCCGGCGGCGGTGGCTGGCAGCGTGCGCTGGATAGTTTTGGCCTCGCGTACGCCTCCGACCGCTCCGCCGCCCAGGCCTTCCACCAGAGCCTCGAGGCTGCCAGTGCGGGTCAACGCAACCCCTACTCGACGACGACCAGCTCACCCGCCGTGCGGAACTCTCCCCAGCGTTCGGCCCAGGCGGGGCCGCGGCGAGGCTCCGTTGGGCGACACCCTGACCAGCGGTGATCGTTCCTGTCAGACACCCTCACTAGGCTCCGAATCATGGATCTGACACTGGTGGAACAGCTTGCGTGCCGCGAGATGGCGGCCGCCGGGCTCGAGGGCTGGGAGTTCGCGTGGGATCGCGCGAAGCGTCGCGCGGGCGTGTGCCGCTTCGGAAACAGGACGATCTCGCTCTCACGTCCGCTGATGGAACTCTTCGCACACGAGGAGGTGCTGGACACGATCCGCCACGAGATCGCACACGCGCTCGTGGGGCCGGAACACAAGCACGATGCCGTGTGGCGGGCCGCCGCCCGCCGGCTGG
This sequence comes from Actinomycetales bacterium, assembly GCA_012513625.1. Lineage (GTDB taxonomy): Bacteria > Actinomycetota > Actinomycetes > Actinomycetales > Actinomycetaceae > JAAZBW01. Next base: position 16,598 of record JAAZBW010000508.1, read on the forward strand.
GCGCCACGCCGAAGGCGAGGATGCCGGCCTCGCTGCCCACCCCGCCGCCCACGTGGGTGGGGGAGTGCCCGCGGGGCCACCAGTTCCGGCGCTATCGGCGCCCCAGCGCAAAGGTCTCGTGCTCGGCCTGCCACCCCACGTTCGACGCGCGCTTCGTGGTGGAGTGGGAGCGCGCCGCCGCCTGACGGGGCGGGAGCGCCGCCGCCTGACGGGTGGGGTGGGAGCGCGCGGCCGCCTGACGGGTAGCCGGGGCCTACGACTCGATGAGCCGCCGGATCCGCACCTCCGAGATCTTCCCGCTCGTGCCCAACTGCTGCGCGAACAGTGAGACGCGCAGTTCCTCCAGAAGCCAGCGCACCTCCGCGAGCGTGGTCTCGCGCGCCGCGTCCGGGGCCATCCTGGACTGCGCCTCCACCGCCTGTTCCCAGAGGTTGGTGAGATCGGAGACCTTCCACGCCGCGGTGGCATCCACCCGCGGATTCGCCGCCGCGCGCTCCACCCGCAGGCGCGCCGCCCGCAAATACCGCGTGAGGTCCTTCAACCGCGAAGCAGGGGTCTCCGCCACAAAGCCGGCGTACACCAGGGTGGAAACCTGGTCCCGCACCTCCGAGACGGTGTTCAGAAGTGCCAGGCTCGACGATTCCCGGATCACCCGATCCGTCTCCCGCCACGCCGTCAGGACCTCCACGAGCACGCCCACCACGCGGAAGACCTCATCCTCGTGACGTTCCCGCAGGAACGTCACGAGCGATTCGAACTCCGAGCGCCGCCGCAGCGTTTCCAGCGCCACCGCCTCCGCGCCTCCGGCTCCCGCCGCCCACTGCTCCGCCAGCGAGCGGGCGGCGTGCCGCTGCACGTCCTCCACCAGCGCCGCAGTGTTCGCATACGGCGATGCCGCGAGAGTCAGCGCCGCGGCGCCGGTCCAGCGCGTGGTCACCCGGTCCGCCGCGAGCCGCACCTGCCCGAGCGCGAGCGCCACCACTCCGGCTCGGTTCGCCCGCGCCTGCTCCAACGCACTCGGCAGCACGCGCAACGCCACGCCCTCGCGCTCGGCCGTGAGCGCCGGGTACCCGCGCACTTCGAATCCGCCCGGCCCCGCGGATGTCACGGACGCCGGGATCACCTCACCCGGGAACTCGGTCAGCTTCTCCTTCTCAACGACGCCGCCGCTCCCACCTGCCCCGGCATTCCCGGCGGCCGCAGCTTCACGGAGATCGGCCTCGGATTCACGCCGACCGCCCGCATTTTCTCGTCGACTGTGTGGTTTGAACCCTGCTTGCGATTCGCCCTCGGCCGAACCGTCGTCACGCTGGCCAGCGCCCTCCGCTCGTTTGCCTGCGCCCCAACCGTCGTCACGCTGGCCAGCGCCCTCCGCTCGTTTGCCTGCGCCCCCCGCTCGCCGACTGTGTGGTTGGGACGCGGAGCCGCCGGCCGAGCCTTGGTCGCTACCGCCCCTGCCGGCACGGCCACCGCTCTGACGGTCGCGCTCGGCCTCCTCGGCCGCTGCCCGCACGGCGCCGCGAACCACGGAGCTGACCGCCTCGCGGGCCTGCTGGGCGAGCTGCCGCTGCAGAGCGAGCAGCGATTTCGAGGTGCCGAGCACCGTGCCGTTCGGCGCCTCCACC
>JAAZBW010000509.1 GCA_012513625.1 Actinomycetales bacterium
AGAACCTGCTGTTCATCTCGTTCTTCATCGCCTTCGCGATCAAGGCCCCGCTCGTTCCCCTGCACACGTGGCTGCCGGACACGGCCCAGCAGGCCGATTCCGGCACCTCCACGCTCCTCGTGGGCGTCCTCGACAAGCTGGGCACCTTTGGGATGATCACCCTCTGCCTGCCCCTGTTCCCGAACGCCTCCCGTTGGGCGGCACCCGTGATCGTGGTGCTGGCCGTGATCTCGATCATCTACGGCGGACTCGACGCGATCGCGCAGAAGGACTTCATGCGCCTGACCGCCATGACCTCGGTGTCCCACTTCGGGTTCATCGTGCTCGGCATCTACATCGGCTCGACTGTGGCGATGACCGGCGCGATGCTCTACATGATCGCCCACGGCGTCTCCACCGCGGCACTGTTCCTGACGCTCGGCTTCCTTGAGCGGCGGGGGCGCTCCCAGTGGATCCCGGACTACCGGGGCATGCAGCGCGTCACCCCGGTGCTGGCAGGCCTGTTCCTGATCGCCGGCCTCTCCTCGATCGCGCTTCCGGGCCTCTCCGGTTTCGTGCCCGAGTGGCTCGTGCTCATCGGCACATTCGAGGTCAACTACTGGGTGGCCATCCTCGCCGTGTTCGGTGTGATCCTCGCGGCCATCTACATCCTGCTGCCCTACCAGCGGATGTTCACGGGCCCAAAGGAGGAGGGAATCCAGGGGGCGGCGGACCTCAACCTCCGCGAGAAGACCGCCATCGCGCCGCTCGTGGTGGCGGCGCTCCTGCTCGGATTCGCTCCGGCGCCGGCGCTCGACCTGGTCCGCCCGGTGGCGGAGCAGGCAGCCATGGTGATCCAGTCCGAGCCCGTCACCACCGTTGCCCAGGCGACTGAGGAGAGTGGAAAGTGAACTTCGCTGCACCGGTTATCGAGTGGGCTGCCCTCACGCCCCTCCTGATCGTCTTCGGCGCCGCCGTCCTCGGCGTGCTGTTCGAGGCGTTCGTCCCGCGCCGCATACGCCGCGGAGCCCAGATCGCGCTCGCTCTCGCTGCCCTCGCCGCCGGCCTGGTGGCCGTGGTGTGGCGGTGGACCCTTGTCGCGGAGAACGGCCCCGTCGGGGCCATCTACAACGAGACGTTCACCGGCACAGGCACCCGGATCGCCGTGGTGGAGGACGGGCCCGCCCTCGCAGCGCAGGCAATCCTCCTCCTCGCCTCGTTCCTCGCGATGCTCGTGATCGCCGACCGCACGGTCCCGGGTGAGGATGCGTTCGCGCCCTCGGGCGCCACCGCCCCCGGAAGTGCGGACGAGGCGCGGGCACTGCGTGCCGGATTCGAGCAGACCGAGGTCTTCCCCCTCACCATGTTCGCCGTCCTCGGCATGATGATATTCGCGAGCGCGAACGATTTCCTGGGCCTCTTTGTGGCCCTCGAGGTGCTCTCTCTCCCGCTGTACGTGCTCTCCGGACTTGCCCGGCGCCGTCGACTCCTCTCTCAGGAGGCCTCGCTCAAGTACTTCCTACTGGGAGCCCTGTCCTCGGGCTTCTTCCTGTTCGGAATCGTGCTCCTGTACGGCTTCTCCGGCTCGCTCAACTTTGGTGAGATCGCCGCGGCCATCCCGGTCACGGCCGGATCGGACTTCCTCCTACTCGGTGGTGCGGTCCTCGTGGTGATCGGCCTGCTGTTCAAGGTGGGTGCCGTGCCGTTCCACGCCTGGACGCCGGACGTGTACCAGGGCGCCCCCACCCCCATCACCGGCTTCATGGGTGCGGCCACCAAGATCGCCGCGTTCGCCGCGATGCTCCGCATCTTCTACGTGGTCATCCCGGGGCTCCGCTGGGACCTCGAGGTGTTCATGTGGGTGGTCATCGGGCTCACTATGCTTGTGGGTACCGTGGTGGGACTGACGCAGAACAACATCAAGCGTATGCTGGCCTACTCGTCCATCGCGCATGCGGGCTTCGTGCTGCTCGGCGTGGTGGCCCTCGAGCCGGACGGGCCGTCTGCGGTGTTCTTCTACCTGCTGGCCTACGGCCTTGCCACCGTGGGTGGGTTCGCCGTGGTCAACGCGGTGCGTGAACGCGACTCGCTCGGCCACGTCACCTCTGAGGCGGGGGAGCTCGACCAGTGGAAGGGCCTTGGCAAGTCCAATCCGTTACTGGCCATCTCCATGACCGTGTTCCTCCTCTCGCTCGCCGGGATCCCGCTCACCGCAGGATTCATGGGAAAGTTCGAGGTGTTCGGCTCGGCGCTGCGCGGAGGTCTCGCACCGCTCGTGGTGCTCGCCATCCTCTGCTCGGCCGCCACCGCCTACCTGTACTTCCGCGTCATGGTGCTCATGTTCTTCAGTGAGCCGGATGACGAGCAGGCAGTGGTGGTCATGCCGGGCGAGGGCCTCGGTGCGGTGGCAATCGGCATCTGCGCCCTTGCCACGGTGGTGCTCGGCGTTATGCCCGAACTCGCACTCGAGGCGCTGGGCGACGCAATCCTCTACCTTCCGTAGTAGTTCGCTGCCACCCGTAGCGATCATCCACCTCCCGTAAAGAGAGACTGTGACCGAATCCCCCGAGGGCCTCACGCAACGGCTCGCCCCCCACCTCGATCAGGTTGAGGCGGGCCTGCGTGAGGCCACACGGTACGCCGAGGAGAAGATCGCCGGACCCGCACGCCACCTGGCCACGGCCGGGGGCAAGCGGCTGCGGCCGCTCCTCACCCTGCTCACCTCGAACCTCGGCTCGGGGGTGAACGAGGAGGTGAGTAAGGCCGCGGTCTCTGTGGAGCTGACCCACCTGGCCACGCTGTACCACGATGACGTGATGGACTCCGCCGTGGTGCGCCGCGGCGCACCCGCAGCCCATTTCCTCTGGGGCAACAACGTGGCCATCCTGACGGGCGATCTGCTGTTCGCGCGCGCATCCCGGATCGTGGCGGAGCTCGGTCCCGAGGCGGTCATGATGCATGCGGAGACGTTCGAACGGCTCTGTCTCGGGCAACTCCACGAGACCATCGGCCCCGCTGAGGGCGCCGACCCAATCGAGCACTACCTCGACGTGCTCGCGGACAAGACAGGCTCCCTGATCGCCGCCTCTGCCCGCTACGGCGCCCTCTTCGGGGGTGCACCGCCGGAGGTGGTGGACGTGATGGAGGCGTTCGGGGAGAAGGTGGGAATCGCCTTCCAGCTCGCCGACGACGTCATCGACCTCTCCGCGGACACCGAGCTCACGGGCAAGACCCCCGGTACCGACCTCCGCGAGGGCGTGGACACCATGCCCGTGCTCCTGCTGCGGCGCCACGAGGCGGCCGGCACGCTCGACGCCGAGGGCCGCGAACTACTCACGCTGCTCGACTCCGACCTCGATGACGACGGCGCGCTCGCCGCGGCCGTGGAGCGCCTGCGCCAGCATGCGGTGGTCGAGGAGACGCGGCTGATGGCACGCACGTGGGCCGACGACGCGATCGCCGAACTCGCTCACCTCCCTGCGGGTGAGGTCCGCGAGGTCCTCGAGGAGTTCGCCCTCCAACTCGTCACGCGCCTCGCCTGACCCGCCACGCCTTCTCGCAGGTCGCGCCCCCGTTCGGGCTACCCTCCCGCTCGTGACCCCCGACGACGGGGGTGTCCTCGCCCGCCACGGTACGTTCCGCCGTCGTCACGCTACCGGCGCGAGAGACGGGGTGCGCGAGTGGCCCGCGCGGCGTCGACGGCGAAGATCACCACGGCGATCCAGATGAGGACGAACCCGGCCCAGCGCTCTGGCGGCATGGGCTCCCCGTACGCGAGCCAGCCGAGCAGGAACAGCATGATCGGGGTGGTGTACTGGAGCATGCCGATCGTGGAGAGGTTCAGCCGTGCGGCGGCATACGCGAAGAGGATGAGCGGGACCGCCGTGATGGGCCCCGCGAGGGCAACGAGGCCGCCGTACCCGGAGAACGGCTGGACCGTGGCGGCGCCGGTGCCGAGGAGCCAGCTGATGACGGCGATTGCGGGGAGGAGGAGGGCGAGCGTCTCGGCGGTGAGGCCCTCGAGCGCACCCACGCGGCCGCCCACGCGCTTCTTGACGAGGCCGTAGAAGCCGAACGAGATCGCCAGCGTGACCGCGATCCACGGAAACTCGCCGAAGCTGGCGACGAGGACGGCCACGGCGGTGGCTCCGAAGCCGAACGCGAGCCACTGGGCGGGCCGGAGGCGTTCCCCGAGGATCAGCACGCCAAGGAGAGCCGAGACGAGTGGATTCATGAAGTAGCCCATGGAGGCGTCGAGGGTGCGATCGGTGGTGACGCCGAGCACGTAGATTCCCCAGTTGAGGGCCACCAGAAAGCCGGCGAGGGCGAGGGTGGCGAAGAGCCGTCGGTCACGGAGGACGGCGGTGAAGGAGTGCCACCTCCCGATGACGGCGAGGGCTGCGAGGCAGAAGAGAAGCGCCCAGAGGGCGCGGTAGGCAACGATTTCCACCGGACCCGAATCGGCGAGGAGCCGGAAGTAGAGGGGGAAGAGACCCCACAGGACGTACGCGGATGCGCCGGTGCCGAGGGCTCGGAGATGTTGCACTGCTCGATTCTGGCATGCACCGCGGGGCGGGTAGACTCGTCCACGGTTCCCATGCCCCCGCTGGGCCGCGAGCGGCCATCGGACGAGGCGTCATCCGGAGTATGAAAGGTCTGCTTTGAGCGCAGAGCGTCCCCTGGCCGTGGCCGTCATCGGTGCCGGTCCCGCTGGTATCTACGCTGCTGACACCCTCATCAAGTCCGATGTGGACGTGGTGGTGGATGTGTTCGAGAAGCTCCCCGCCCCCTATGGGCTCGTCCGCTACGGCGTGGCACCCGACCATCCGCGGATCAAGCAGATTATTTCCGCGCTCTTCCGCGTGCTGCAGAGCGGTGACGTCCGCCTGATCGGCAACGTGGAGGTGGGCAGGGACATCGATTTCGAGGATCTGCGCGAGCACTACGATGCCGTCATCCTGGCCACAGGCTCCGATCGGGACATGCCCTTCGACATCCCGGGCGTGGACCTCGAGGGTGTCTACGGGGCGAGCCAGTTCGTCTACTGGTACGACGGCCATCCCGATGTGCCGCGTGACTGGCCGCTCGATGCCGAGAACATCGCCGTGCTGGGTGTGGGTAACGTGGCGCTCGACGTGGCGCGGATGCTCGCCAAGCACGTGCCGGACCTGATGGGTACGGACATCCCGGAGAACGTCCAGGCCGGTCTCAAGCTGAATCAGGCCACGGACGTGCACGTGTTCGGCCGCCGCGGGCCCGCGCAGTGCAAGTTCACGCCCCTCGAGCTCCGCGAACTCGGCGAGGTGGGCGACGTGGACGTGATCGTGGACGTGGAGGACTTTGACTTCGACGACGCCGCGCACCAGGCGATGGAGGAGTCCAAGATGACCCGCATGGTGGTCAACACCATGGTGGACTGGGTGATGGAGGATTCGCCGAAGGAGGCCTCGCGGCGTATTCACCTCAAGTTCTACAACCGGCCGATCGAGATCCTGGGGGAGGACGGCCGCGTGGTGGGGATCCGCACCGAGAGGACCGAGCCCGCCGGCGGTGGGTCCGTTCGGGGCACGGGCGAGATGATCGACACCCCTGTGGATGCCGTCTACCTCGCGGTGGGCTACTACGGCGCCTACGTTCCGGGAGCTCCGTTCGACGAAGAGCGCGGGGTGATCCCCAACGACGAGGGGCGGGTGCTCCAGGACGGGAGGATCCGCCGCGGCATGTATGCCACCGGGTGGATCAAGCGTGGCCCCGTGGGACTGATTGGCTCCACCAAGTCGGACGCGCTGCAGACCGTCAGCCACCTGCTCGAGGACTGGAAGGCCGGTCTCCTCGACCGGGGCCTCCAGGACGAGGTGGTGGGCCACGACGCCATGGTCCAGCTGCTCGAGGAGCGGGGGGTCCGCTACACCACGGAGCGCGGCTGGGCGATGCTCGATTCGTTTGAGCGGCGCCTCGGTGAGGGCGAGGGCCGGGAGCGGATCAAGGTGGTGGAGCACGAGACCATGACCGCCGTCTCGCGGGAGGAATCGCACGACGGAAAGCTCTGGTAGCACGAGCCCTGGGCCGCGGGCACACCCTTCGAGGGAACAATTGCGCCCCTTCCCTTCGTTGAACGAGGCATGAAGGACTCGCACAACAACGGCTTCAAGACGGTACTCCTGCTCGGTGGTATGTGGGGCATCCTGCTTGCCGTCGGGTATTTCCTGGCGTCCGGCACCGGCAACTCGGTATTCCTCTGGGTGTTCGCCGGCTTTGGGCTGGTCTCCACGTTCGTGTCGTACTGGTTCTCGGACAGGATGGCACTCGCGGCCATGCAGGCGCGGCCCCTCTCCGAGGTGGAGGGGCCGGAGATCCACCAGATGGTGCGTGAGCTCTCCGCGGCGGCAGGCCAGCCGATGCCGTCGATCCACATTTCGCCCACCTCCTCGCCGAACGCGTTTGCTACGGGGCGCAACCCGCAGAATGCCGCGGTCTGCGTGACGGCCGGCATCATCCAGATGCTCGACCGTCGCGAATTGCGCGCGGTCCTCGCGCACGAACTGGCACACGTCTACAACCGGGACATCCTCATCTCCTCGGTGGCGGCTGCGATCGGCGGCGTGATCACCTCCGTGGCCCAGTTCGCACTGTTCTTCGGAGGGGGGAGGAACCGGGAGGGCGGCAACCCGTTCGTGGGGATTCTGATGGCGATCCTCGCCCCCATCGCGGCGGCCGTGGTCCGGATGGCGATTTCCCGGACCCGCGAGTTTGACGCGGACAGGTCCGGCGCCGAGCTCTCCCAGGACCCAATGGCGCTGGCATCGGCCCTCCAGAAGATCTCCCGCGGCACCGACCAGCGTCCACTCGAGCCCACCCCGGCCCGCGAGAACGTGGCGGCGATGATGATTTCGAACCCGTTCCGTGGGGCGGGCATCGCGCAGATGTTCTCAACCCACCCGCCCACGCAGGAGCGCGTCCGGCGCCTCGAGCAGATCGCGGGCTACGGCCCATCAGCAGCCTCGGGTTACGAGGCCACCTAGACGGCTGCTGCGCCGGAACCCGCCGGGCAGGCGCGGGATTGGCGCCGCACCGTTGAACCCCGCTTTTGCACGATGTAGCATTTGCGCATGCGAGCAAGTGATGTCCACAGCGAACCGCCTCTGATCCCGGGGGAGCAGGTGGCACTCGCCGCCGAGGTGTTCCGCATGCTTGCCAACGAGACCCGCATCCAGTTGCTCTGGGCGGTCCGCAGCCGGGAGCTGCCCGTCACCGAACTCGCGGAGCACGTGGGTAAGCCGATCCCTGCCGTCTCCCAGCACCTCGCGAAGCTGCGGATGGCCCGGCTCGTTGCCACGCGGCGCCAGGGCCCGCAGATCTACTACCGAATCGAGAACGAGCACGTCGCCCGCCTCGTCACCGACGCCATCCACCACGCCGAGCACTCCGGCCCCGCGCGTAGGCACCACAGGGGCGACGCCGGGCACGTCACCACGGCGAGGGGCGAGCCATGAGCCATGAGCGCGGAGCCCGCGACACCCACCAGGGCCACTCCCCGCACAGTCCAGCCGGCGGAGGATCCGACGCCAGCCACTCCCTTGACGGCGCCCATGAACACGAACACGCCCGCCCCCGGGGCTTCTGGGCCACTCTCAAACACATCCTGACGCCGCACAGCCACGACCTCCCACCGGAGGTCCTCTCGGCAGAGGAGTCCACCTCCGCCGGAATCAGGACGGCCTGGATCTCACTCGCGGGCATGGCCGCCACGGCCATCGCACAGCTCATCATCGTGGG
>JAAZBW010000510.1 GCA_012513625.1 Actinomycetales bacterium
GGGCACGTGCACGCTCGAAGCCGATGGCAGCATCGAGATCCGGGTGGTGGGCGCGGTCCGTAACACTGCCACCGCCAAGGTGGTGTCCCGCATGGAGCGCACCTTCCGGCTCGAGGGAGACCACCTCGTCTACGTGATGGGAATGGAGGCGGTAGGGGAGCAGATGTCGAACCACCTGCAGGCGGAGCTCACCCGCTCCACGTAGCCGTGGCTGGGGCGGAACGGCCACAGTGCCGTAGGCTGCGGAGGACAAGCGGCCCCGAGCACCCCATGGACGTCACATGAGCACCATCCAGATTCCCTCCCCGGAGCAGGAACAGGCGGTCACGCCCGGCCGAACCACCGCGCAGAAGCGGGAGCTTCGCGGCAGGGTGGTAGCGATCGCAGCGTTCCTCTGGGCTGCCGCAAGCGCGGTCACCGCAGTCATGCTGCTCACGAGTGGCCGTTCGGATGCCATCACCAACTACGGTTGGGGCCAGCTCGTCCTCGCCCTCCTCGGCGTGGTGGGGGCGATCTTCCTCTACCGCAACCCCTACCGGCACGGGGTGGGCTGGGCCCTTCTCCTGGTCTGGGCGATCCTCATGATCCCGATCATCTCCGACAGCCGTGCGGACGTGGCGTTGAATGATCAGTGGTGGAACGGCCTCAGCTTCTGGCTGACCGAACGGATCGTGATCGGCGGGCAGACCGTGCTGTACGCACGCACGGGTCTCAACGTCATGGGACTGGTCTGGATCGTGCTCATCAATACCACCGTGGTGGAGCCCCCCATGAAGCGTCAGGCGCCGCCCACGGACGTGATCCTGCCGGGGCCCTCGCGCAAGGCCGACGATGTGGGGCCGGCCGAGACTGCCACGGTGCAGGGCGCCGGCGGGGGAACCACCCTCTGAGACCTGGGGGTACTTGGACGGAAGCAGAGTCACCCCCGGGACGCAAGCCCCGACGTCGCCCCGGAAAGCCGAGCCACCCTCGGGACGCAAGCCCCCACGTCGCCCCGGAAGCAGAGTCACCCCGGGACGCAAGCCCCGACGTCGCCCCGGAAAGCCGAGCCACCCCCTGAGCTGAAACCCGCCCGCCCGCCTAGACGGAGCCAGAGCCACCCGAGCGGGGAGGGGTCTGCCGCCCGCCCGTGCCGCCGTCGTCGACGATTCGGCCCACGAAGCTCCGCACGGTTCGGCGGAGGGTGGGATCCGTGCCGGTGACGGCCAGCGTAAGACCCTCGATCATGAGTTCGATGCCGATGAGCAGGGCGAGGAAGCTCTGCCACGAGAGGTCGTCGAGGCGGGAGAGCAGGAGCGCGCCCAGGACGATGGAGGCCACCCCACCCACGGAGAGCACGAGCCGGGATTCGGGCGCCGAATAGCTGGCCATCAGCCGCAAGGCGCCGGACACGATGAAGTACACGGCCGCCACCACACTGAGGGTGAACCTTGTGGTGCCCGGGTTGGTGAGCGAGAGGACGCCGAGGACCACGAGCAGCACCCCGCCCCCGAGACGCAGCCACCAGCCGGACTCCGCTCGTTTCAGGTAGGCAAGGACCCCAATCGCCACGCCGAGGCCTATCAGCGCCCAGGCGATGATCACCACGGAGACGCGTGTGGCGGTGGCGGAGTAGGCAGCCATCGCTGCGCCGCCGAGCACGAGCCCGATCCCGACCAGGATGTCCGAGGTGGTGCGTGAACGTGCGGCCGA
>JAAZBW010000511.1 GCA_012513625.1 Actinomycetales bacterium
CGCCCGGAACCGAGCCCGGCGGCCCGCCCCGAACCGCGAAATAAGGCGCGCCGGGGCGGGATTTCCGCCCCCGCCCGGGGGTTAGGATGGTCACAGACCTGTCATCCCAGGAGGAACCCGTGATCCCTCGTCCGCTTCGTTTTGCGGCGCTCGCCGCCGCCGCCGCTCTCCTCGTAGGCTGCCAGACCCCTGGCACCGCCGCCCTGGTCAACGGCGAACGCATCACCGACCGCGAGGTGACGCAGTTCGTGGCCGAGGCGCAGGAGCTGCTCGGGCAGGGAGTGAGCCCGGCCGCCGGCGTCTCCAACCTCACGATCGAGCGCGTGATCGCGCCCGTGGCCGAGGAGTATGACGAGCTGCTCTCCGATCAGGAGGTCCTCGAGATGCTGAACAGCATCAGGGTGATGTCCGGCCAGGCGGAGGTCACCCTCAGCGACGTCTCGGACCCCACCATCGCCGCCCTCCGCGCCGAGATGTGGTCCATGAACATCCAGTCCGGCCAGGTCTCCGAGGACTTTGCGTACGCCGCGATCGATGCCCTCACCACGGCCGATGTCACCGTCAACCCGCGCTACCAGATGTACGGCGCCGAGGGCACGCTCTTCGAGGGCACGCCCAACGAGTGGATCGCCACCACTGCGGGCTCTCGCCCGTAACCGTGGGAGGAACCCCTCACGGCGGAGGTTCTGCGCCGCCGTCCCCTCCCGACGACGTGGCGCACGTGCCGTCGTCGCCTCCCGAGGACCCCACCCACCTCCCGCAGTTTCCCGACGGCGCACCTCACGCTGCGTCGTCGACCCTTCCGTCCGGGCGCGCCGGCGGGCGGCGGCTGCCCGACGCCGTGGCGGTCATGGACCGGCTCCGCTCCCCGGGTGGATGCCCCTGGGACGCCGAGCAGACCCACGCCTCGCTGGTGCCCTACGCGCTCGAGGAGGCCTACGAGGTGGCGGACGCCGTGGACCGGGAGGACTGGGCCGGGCTCGTGGACGAACTGGGCGACCTGCTCCTCCAGGTGGTCTTCCATGCCCGCGTGGCGGAGGACCGCAGCGCGGAGGAGGGCGGCTTCACGATTGACGACGTGGCCGAGTCCCTCGTGCGTAAGCTCGTGCGGCGCCACCCGCACGTGTTCGCGGGCGCTGAGCTGAACACCGAGGACGAGCTCTACCACAGCTGGGAGCGCATCAAGAATCGAGAGCGCGGGGCCCGCGGGGAGGTGGCGCCCGCAAGGGGGCGCGAGCTTGCGGCCGCGCTCGCACGCATGCCGCGCGGACTCCCTCCCACGGTCGCGCTGCCGAAGGTGCTCGAGAAGGTGGGGAGGGCCGGGCTCGACGTGGACCACGTGGCGCAGACGGCATCGTCCGGGGCGCCCGGCGGGGCGCGTCTCGGGGAGGCGGTTCTCGAGATCGTGCGCGGCGGGGGAGATCCAGATGGGGAGCTGCGCGCCTGGCTCGCGGCGCTCGTGGACGCGGCAGGAGAGGCGGAAGCCGCCGGTGCGGGCAGCCCCGACTCCCCGGATCCGCGGTAGGGACGCACTTTCGTGATCCGAGTGCTCCCGCAGTACTCGCGCGGCCGAACATTCTAGCTGGATCTTCCGCCTTCGGCGGAACAGCTGCAACTGGGCGGAAAGGCCCGAGGTGTTTTTGCGGGGACCCAATAGGCTGGGTGGGTAACCAATACCAAACATGAAGGAGATCCAGTGGCCAGCATCGAAGCTGTTGGAGCACGCGAAATCCTCGACTCACGGGGGATGCCCACCGTCGAGGTCGAGATCCAGCTTGGCGACGGCACCGCCGCACGTGCCGCGGTCCCATCCGGCGCCTCCACCGGAGCATTCGAGGCGAACGAGCGCCGTGACGGTGACGAGTCCCGCTACGGCGGTAAGGGAGTCCTGGACGCGGTGGACGCGGTCCTCGACGAGATTGCCCCCGAGATCCTCGGCATGGACGCGAACGAGCAGCGCGCCCTGGACCAGGTCATGATCGAGCTGGACGGCACCGCCAACAAGTCGAAGCTCGGCGCGAACGCCATCCTCGGCGTCTCGCTCGCCGTGGCCAAGGCAGCCGCGAACTACGCAGAGCTCCCGCTCTACCGCTACCTCGGTGGCCCCAATGCGCACACCCTGCCGGTGCCGATGCTGAACATCCTGAACGGCGGATCCCACGCGGACTCCAACGTGGACATTCAGGAGTTCATGGTGGCCCCCATCGGTTTCGACTCCTTCCGCGAGGGACTGCGGGCGGGTGCCGAGGTCTACCAGTCGCTGAAGTCCGTGCTCAAGGGCCGCGGCCTCGCCACGGGTCTCGGTGATGAGGGTGGCTTCGCGCCCAACCTTCCCACCAACCGCGACGCACTCGACCTCATCATCGAGGCCATCGAGAAGGCCGGCTTCAAGCCGGGCGACGATATCGCGCTCGCCCTCGATGTTGCGTCCACCGAGTTCTTCCGCGATGGCGCCTACCAGATGGAGGGCCGCGCACTCAGCACGGCGCAGATGATCGAGTACTACGAGGACCTGATCAACTCCTACCCGCTGGTCTCCATCGAGGACCCGCTCTCCGAGGATGAGTGGGACGGCTGGGTGGCCCTCACCACGCAGGTGGGCGACCGCGTGCAGATCGTGGGCGA
>JAAZBW010000512.1 GCA_012513625.1 Actinomycetales bacterium
CCACGGCGGGTGGCCGTTCACGATTCCGATCGCCGCAACCGCGGCACCGGTGGTGAAGCTGCCGTCCACCGTGAGGTCGGCGAATTCCAGCACACGGAACGTCACATAGACCCCCAGCGCCATGATGGCGTAGAGGATGCCGAGTTCGACTGCGGTAACCATGGGGGACTCTCAGGGGGATAGGACGGAAGAGGGAGGGAATCGGGCCGGGACCCGGAGATCCCGGCCCGACGATGTGCCTACTCGACGATGTTCTCCGGCTCCGCCCGGTCGATCATCGCCTGCGGGATGGTCACGCCCATCCGCTCTGCGGCGCCGAGGTTGAGGTAGAGCGCGAGGTCGGACTGCGTCTCCACCGGCGTGGTGGCGGGGTCTGCCCCCTCGAGGATCCGAATCGCCATCGCACCCGTCTGCAGGCCCAGTTCGTAGTAGGACATGCCGTAGGTGGCGATGCCGCCGCGCTCCACGGAGTCGCCCTCGCCCACGATCACCGGGACCTGGCGGTTCTCCGCCACTCCGATGATCGAGTCGATCGCGCCCACGATCACGTTGTCGGTGGGGATGTAGTACGCATCCACGTCGAGTGACTCGGCTGCATTCGGGATGTCACCCGGCTCCACGATGGTCACTGACTCGATAGTAAGGCCCAGCTCCACCGCTGCCTCCTCCGCCCACTCCACCTGGACGTAGGAGTTCTCCTCCTTGGAGGAGTAGACGATGCCCACGGTCTTCACATCCGGGTCGATTTCGAGCAGCAGCTCGAGCTGCTCCTTCACCGGGTTCTTGTCCGAGGTGCCGGTCACGTTGCCGCCCGGGGCCTCCCAGGACTCCACGAGGCCCGAGCCCGCCGGATCGGTCACTGCCGTGAACAGCACGGGGATGTCGGTGATCGCCTGTGCGGCAGCGATGGCCGTGGTTGTTGCAACGGCGAGGACCATGTCCATGTCCCCGTCCGCCGCGAAGTTGCCGGCGATCGAGGCCGCGACCGAGGAGTCGCCCTGGGCGTTCTGCTCGTCGTACGTCACCTCGTAGCCGGCCTCCTCGAGGGCGTCCTTGAAGCCGTCGCGGGCCTGGTTGAGGGAGGGGTGGTCGAGGATCATGGAGATCCCGATCTTGTACTCGCCATCCGCGCTGGCGCCGCCGCCGCATGCGGCGAGGACGAGGGAGGCGACGGCTGCGGTGGCGAGGGCCGCCACTCGACGCATGCTCTTCACTGGTGCTCCTAACCGCTGGAGCCCCGGGCCCCAGCCGTCTCGTGTGCCGCGGAGTGGCTCTCCCCGGCCAAGCTCCGCCAAGGCTACCGGGGGCGTTTCACAGTGTGGGATCGCGTTCCAGCAAGCGAGAGGGGCGCCGTCTGACGGTTCCCCGTCGACGACGCCCCTCACGTGGCTACGTCAGCTCACCAAAGCGGCGAGCCTGTGGTGCGTCAGCGGCCGAGCTGGCCCGTGACGGCGTCCACCCAGAACTCCACCCCGGAGCCGTCCTGGCGGACCTCGAACTCCCAGCGGACGTTCACGGAGTCATCGTCGTCATCCAGTTCGATCTCGTGGACCACACCGGGGTTCTCGGCGAGTGCGATTCCGATCGCCTCCTGGATCGTGACCGTGGCGGCCTCGAACTCGGCGCGGTCGTCGGAGTCGAGGTCGCCGGTGTCCGTGATCGTGGCCACGCCACCCACCACGTCGAGCTCCGTGACGGTCACGCCGTCAGTGACGTCGATCTCGTACTTGTTGCCATTTTCCTCACGGTCGAGGTCGAAGGCGCGGGCGCCTGGCACTGCGGCCTCGGCAGCCGCGATCGCC
Organism: Actinomycetales bacterium; assembly: GCA_012513625.1. Taxonomy (GTDB): domain Bacteria; phylum Actinomycetota; class Actinomycetes; order Actinomycetales; family Actinomycetaceae; genus JAAZBW01. Next base: position 1,803 of record JAAZBW010000512.1, read on the forward strand.
TCGAGCAGTTCCTGCTCGTGGGCGGCCACGTCATCGGACGCACCTGCGTCCGTCTGGCCGGTCTGGCCCTCGGTGCCCGCGGTCGGGGTGCCGGCGGGCGTGGTTGCCTCGGTCCCGGGAGCCACGGTCTCCTGCACGGTGGGAAGGGGTGTGCCCTCCTCTGAGGGGGTACTGCAGGCGGCGAGGCCCAGGGTGGCCGCCGCGGCGGCGGCGAAGATTGCGGTGCGGAATGAGCGGTTCATAAGGTGCTCTCCTTCCAGTTGGTCTGCGCAGCACGGTGCGAAAGCACAGCAGTGCTGCTGCCTGAACACCCTCCAGTCTGATCGAGGATCGTGAGACCCGCCTAAGAAGTTCCTGAAGATTGACTTAGGACGCACTGATCGGTGTGACGCGCGCCGTGCAGGCTCCGCGGGTCTGCCCGTTCCCCGGTGCGAGAGGCGCCGCCTACTCGACGATCTCGTCGGCCCTGTCGAGCACGGACTGGGGGATGGTGACGCCCATCCGCTCCGCAGCATCCGGGTTCAGGGTGAGGTAGATCTTCTCGCTGGTCTCCACCGGGATGTCCGCGGGCGCCGTGCCCTCGAGGATGCGCAGCGCCATCTTCCCGGACTGGACCCCCATGTCGTAGTAGTCGAACGCGTAGGAGGCGAGCGCGCCACGCTCCACCGAGCCGGCGTCCGAGGTCACCACGGAGACGCCGCGCGCCTCGGCCACCTCGATGATCGACTCCACTCCCGCCACCACCATGTTGTCCGTGAGCACGTAGTAGGCGTCCACATCCAGGGACTCGGCGGCGCTCTTGATGTCTGCGGACTCGGCCACGGTGGCGGTCTCGATGGTGAGCCCCATTTCCTTGGCGATGTCCTCCGCCCACGCGGACTGCACGTACGAGTTGTCCTCCTTCGAGGAGAACACGATCCCAATCGTCTCGACGCTGGGGTCCAGTTCGAGGATCAGCTCCAACTGCTCCTGCACGGGGCTCATGTCCGAGGTGCCGGTCACGTTAGCGCCGGGCTCCTCCGACGAG
>JAAZBW010000513.1 GCA_012513625.1 Actinomycetales bacterium
AGCCACTGGGCGATCTCGGCGTCCGCGAGGCCCTCACCCGGATCGGGCAGCCGGAATTCCATGCGCATGTGGCGGTCCTTCGTGCAGTTGGGGGTTCGGGAGGCGGCGGCTCCCCGGATCGCGTGGATCGCGGGGTGGCGCCGGATCAGTGGGAGAGGACGCGTTCGATGGCGTCGAGGATGCGGTCCTCGCCCGGCAGGTAGGCGTGCTCGTGCGAGTTGGCAGGGTACGGCGTGTGGAATCCGCCCACGCGGATGACCGGCGCCTCGAGGGAGAAGAAGCACTCCTCCGAGATGCGTGCGGCGAGCTCCGCGCCCGGGCCGAAGTGGGTGGGTGCCTCGTGGACGATCACGAGCCGGCCGGTGCGGCGCACGCTCGCGGCCACGGCGGGCACATCCAGCGGGGAGACGGAGCGGAGGTCGATGACCTCCGCCTCCACGCCGTCCTCGGCTGCGGCCCGAGCGGCCTTCTGCAGGGTGGCCACCGTGGGGCCGTAACCCACGAGCGTCACATCCCGGCCCGGCCGCACGGTGCGGGCGGACTCGAGCTCGCGCACGATCCCGTCGGGGCTCAGGTCCACCGCGGTGGCCACCTCGCCCTTCTGCCAGTAGCGCGACTTCGGCTCCAGGAAGATCACCGGATCAGGGCACGCTATGGCCTGCTGGATCATGGCGTACGCGTCCGCGGGGCTGGAGGGGCTGACCACCCGCAGGCCCGCGGTGTGCGCGAAGTATGTTTCCGGCGACTCCGAGTGGTGTTCGATCGCCCCGATGTCCCCGCCGTAGGGGATGCGGATCACCACGGGCACCTGGAGATCACCCTCGGATCGGTAGCGGAGCTTCGCGAGTTGGGTGGTGATCTGGTTGAAGGCGGGGAACACGAAGCCGTCGAACTGGATTTCCACCACGGGCCGGTAGCCCGCGAGCGCCATTCCGATCGCGGTTCCCACGATGCCGGACTCGGCCAGCGGGGTGTCCCGCACCCGGTCCGCGCCGAAGCGCTCCTGCAGGCCCTGCGTCACGCGGAACACGCCGCCGAGCGGCCCGATGTCCTCCCCCAGGAGGATTACCGAATCGTCCCGCTCCATGGCCGCCGCGAGGCCGGCCGTGATCGCGCCCGCGAGGGGCAGGGTCTGTGGTGCGGCGGACGCCTGGGGTGCCGAGGCCGAGCGGGGTGCGGCGGACGCCTGGGGTGCGCCGGACGGCTGGGGGCCCGGAGCGGCCTTCGAGGGTTGCGATGCACGCGCGGCCTCGGCCGGCTGTGCGGTCCGGTGTGCCAGGCCCGACGACGGACGCGTGGGCGGGCCCGGCACCGTGAGCGGGCGGCGGGCGGCGGGGTTGGCTGATGCGGTGATCGTGGCGGTCATCGGGCACCTCCTGTGGCTGCGACGGCGCGGGAGTTGTAGGACTCCCACTCCCGCCGTTCGTGGGCCACGTGCCTGTGGGCGGTGGCGTAGACGTGGTCGAACATCTCGGCGGTGTCCCCCGCACGGTTCACACGGGTCGACTCGCGGGTCCTCGTGGCAAGGCGAGCGGCGTCGTCGTCCACCTCCCGGAAGAAGTCCTCACCCGCTGCGCCCTCGGACTCGAGCAGCGCGCGGAGGCGGGCGATCGGGTCCTTGGCGGCCCAGGCGGCCTCCTCCTCGCGGGTGCGGTACCGCGTGGGATCGTCCGAGGTGGTGTGGGCGCCCATGCGGTAGGTGACGAACTCGAGGTAGAACGGCCCGCCGTGCTCGCGCATGTGGGTGAGGGCGAACCGGGTGGCGGCGTAGGAGGCGAGGACGTCGTTGCCGTCCACGCGAAGGCGCGGGATGCCGAAGCCGTCCGCGCGCTGGGCGATCGGAACGCGGGACTGGGTCTCCACCGGCACCGAGATGGCCCACTGGTTGTTCTGCACGATGAACAACACGGGCGCCTGCGCCGAGGCGGCGAAGACGAGGGCCTCATTGGAATCACCCTGGGAGGTGGCGCCGTCGCCGAGGTAGCAGACCACGGCGTTTCCGGACCCGTCCGTGGAAAGGCCCCGACGACGGTCCTGCTGCAGTCCCATCGCGTACCCGACCGCGTGAAGCGTGTGGGCGCCGATCACGAACGTGTAGAGGTGGAAGTTGTACTCTGTGGCGTTCCAGCCGCCGTGGCGGGTGCCCCGCATTACGGGGAGGATGCGGGGCAGGTCCAGGCCGCGCACCTCGGCCACCGCGTGCTCGCGGTAGCTGGGGAACACGAAATCGGCGGAGGGGGTGGCGAGCGCGGAGCCCACCTGGCCGGCCTCCTGGCCGCGGCTCGGAACCCAGAGGCCGAGTTCGCCCTGGCGCTGGAGGTTCGTGGCCTCGGTATCGAAGGCGCGGGTGCGGACCATGTGGCGGTAGGCGTCGCGGAGCTTGTGGGGGGTGAGTTCGGCCGCGTGGGCCTCGAACTCGGCGGCCGTCTCGGGGAAGTGCTCGGTGGAGGCGGGGACTCGGGTCCCGTCCTCGGTGAGCATCTGAAGCGTGGGAATCACAGGCATACTCCTTACTTACGCCAGCGTAGGTTACGGAACCGTAGCCTGTGATTTGTTGATTGCCACAGCGTTGCGATCCGCTGATGGTGCGATCCCTCCACGCCCGCGGTGCGGGTCACGCGGCGCTGGGCCCCACGCCGTGCAGGCAGTGGGCCGGAAGTCCGGCCTGAACCGGAGTAATGCTGGCCTAGGCTGGTTCGTATGACGAAGGTGATCCCTCCCGCAGCGCGCTCAAAGAAGAGACGCCGCCTCCCTCCTGGGTGGATCCCGGATCAGCACGGCGCCTGGGCGATGATTTCCATCCCCGCCCTCTCGGGCGTGGTGCTCGCCGGATTCCACTGGGTCCACGTGCCGCTGTTGCTGTTCTGGTGGATCGGCTACTTCTTCTTCCAGGCGGCGATGCTGTGGCTGAAGGGCCGGCGCCGGCCCAAGTACTTCCCGCCCGTGCGCGCCTACGGGATCGCAATGATCCCGTTCGCGGCCGTGGTGGCGGTGATGGCCCCGCACCTGGCGTTCTGGGTGGTGGGTTTCGCTCCCCTCATCGCCGTGGCGGTGTGGTGCACGATCAAGCGCAAGGAACGGTCCTACCTCAATGACTCGGTGACCGTGCTGGCCGCCTGCCTCATGCTGGCGGTCACCTTCCACGCGAACGCCTCCCACGGGGATCCGCGCTGGACCTGGGTGTGGCTCGTCCTCGCCGTGGAGTTTGCCTACTTCTGGGGCACGATCCCGCACGTCAAGGCCCTGATCCGCGAGCGCCACCGGATCGAGGCCGCCCGCCAGTCCGTACTCCTCCATACGATCGGAGCGGCGGCCATCACGGCACTCGTGTTCCTCGGCTGGTTCGAGGGCACAGTCTGGGGCGGCTGGTTGCTCGCCGGCGTCTGGTGGCTCCTCGCGGTCCGGGCGTTCGTGATGCCGTGGTGGCAGCGCCGCACCAAGCCGCTGCGGCCGCTCGTGATCGGCGTGACCGAGATCGTGTTCTCGCTCCTGATTGTGGCCTCGCTCCTGCTCTAGGCTGCCGCGCCGCCCGTCGCTTGACTGGCCCGCGACTATCTCTTATCGTTTCTCGATAACATCGATATTCGATAAGGAGTCGGCATGGGTACACCGCGAGACCGGGCCACGGGCATCCTCCCGTGGTTGGCGCTCGGAATGGTCTGGCTACTCGGACTGGGAGCCATCCTCACGGCGGGCGAACCGGCCCTCACCATGCTGCGGGGGCGCCGGATTGGAAGCGACCTACCGCTCACGGTGTGCGACGTTCCCAACGTGTGCGCCTGGACGGGCGCCTCGGAGCTGACGTCCACCCGGCTCCCCTTGGAGGCGGTCTCCCGCGGCTCGCAACTCCTCTCCGCCGTGCCGGGACTGCTGATGATCGCCGTGACACTCGCGGTCCTCTACCTGGGCACCCTGGTGGTGTGGCAGGTGAGCCACGGCCGGGTGTTCGCGGGCAGGACGGTGCGCGGACTGGGCGCCGCGGCCGGCGTCCTGATCGGCGGCGGCATCCTCGCCTACGCGCTGGAGAAGTGGGCCTTCACGCGGGCGATGGCGGACGTCTCAGCCTCGGGGCTCATGGAGGAGGCGGGCGGAATGTACGCCGGGGCGAAGCCATTCCTGCCCCCGATCGCGATCATCTTCGGCATCCTGGCGCTCGCCGCCTGGGCCGCCTTCCGCCACGGCGCTCAGATCACTGCAGACCTGCAGGACGCACGCGAGGAGCTCGACGGTGTCGTCTGAGGCCCCGGATCACCGCATCGTCTGCACCCTCGACCGTGTACTCGAGGAGCGCGGCATGACCCTCACCGAGCTGTCGGATCGGACCGGCCTCACGCTCGCGAACCTCTCCATCCTGAAGACGGGTAAGGCGCGCGCAGTCCGCTTCACCAGCCTGACCGCGATCTGTGACGCGCTCGCCTGCACGCCGGGAGACCTCTTCGAGCTGGGGTGAGCTTCGCGGCCGGCAGGCACGGCAGGCACGCCCGATTCCCGCCGCCACATCGCCCGTGAGCCGGACTACCGCCGATAATGTGCCGCCGACCGGGCTACCGCCGCCAGTCCCCAAGGAACTCGATCACGGCGTCATTCGCTTCGGTCTCCCCGATGGTGATGCGCACGCCCTCGCCCGCGAATCCGCGCAGGAGCAGCCCCGCGTCCGCCGCGTCCGCCACAAGGCGGCCCGTGGCCTCCCCGGTGGCGAGCCAGAAGAAGTTACCGTCCGCGGCCGGGACGTCCCAGCCCTGCGCACGCACACCA
>JAAZBW010000514.1 GCA_012513625.1 Actinomycetales bacterium
GGCGCGCTCACGCCGCGCAGCAGCCGGTGCCGCACGAGGCTCCAGCCGTGCTCGCCCTGCGCGCGGGCGAAGGTGACGTGGTCGCTCTCGAGGATCTCCACCACGGCCTGCCGGGTGTGCAGGATCAGCGGCGAGACGCCCACGATGCTGAGCGTGAGGGCGGGCAGGATCAGGTGGCGGAGACGGTCGAGGAGGGTCACATCCTCCGCCAGCACGCCGATCGGCGCCGCGCAGCAGATGGGCGTCCACTGCGCCCACACGGAAAACACGTAGAGCAGGAGCAGCCCCACCCAGAATGTGGGCGCCGAGGCGAGCGTGTACGCCCACCAGGTGAGGATGCGATCAAGCCAGCGGCCGCGGTTGAGGCCCGCGATCAGGCCGAGCCCGAAGCCCGCCACCGCGGAAATCACCCACGCGGTGGACATGAGCGCGAGGCTCGTGAGGAACTTCTGGCCGATCACCTCGGCCACCGGCTCGTTGTAGACGATCGAGTGGCCGAGGTTGCCCTGCGCCACCTGCCCGGCCCACGCCCCGAATCGCTCGAGCGGCGGATCGTTGAATCCCCACGCCTCCTCGATGAGGGCCCGTTGCTCGGGCCCGATCCGGGCCATGTCCGCTCCGATGTACGCCTGGACCGGATCCACCGGGGAGCTGGCCATCAGGCCGAACGTGGCGATCGCCACCGCGGCCAACAGCACCACGAGCCGCGCCGCGCGGCCCGCGAGGAACCGACCCCAGCCGAACGTGGGCACGGCCGGGGGGGCGGCGGGCTGGTCCCTGTCCACCGCCGCCACCGCCGGCCCCTGCGACCCCTCGGGCCCTTCCGGGCTGGTCCGGTTCCCCGTCAGGAGCGTCATCGGCCGCCTAGCAGGTCCACGACCAGTGCGCGATCCCCGAGGTGATCGGCCAGCCGTGTCCATGCGGTTCGGTCTGCACGGCGCCGAGGTCCAGGCACTCGTGCACGTAGTAGGTGTGGTCCAGGTTCACGAGCCACGCCCAGGCCGCATCCGCGGAGGCCGTGAAACCCTCCCCGTCCTCGTCCAGCTGGGCGGCCCGCCAGTGCTGCAGTGACTCCTCGTAGTCGGTGGAGGCCAGCGCCGCCTCGAGGTGCCCGTCCACCACCTCGTTCTCGTAGAAGCCCGGGTTCCAGTACTCCACACCCGCGTAGCGGGAGCTGTAGAGGTTGTACATCTCCGTGGGATCGTGGGACCCCCAGCCGAACAGCGCCGCGTCCTCGTGCAGGCGGCTCGCGATCTCCTCCCACGTGCCGGCCTCCGGCGTGATCTCGATCCCGACTTCGCTCGCCTGGTCCGCCACGGCGAGCGCGAGGCCCTGCCGCACCGAGTCGCCGGCGCCGTAGACGAGGCGGAACTCGGCGCGCAAGCCATCGCGCTCGCGCACGCCGTCACTGCCGGCCACCCAGCCCGCCTCCTCCAGGAGGGCCATGGCGGCGGCGGGATCGGCGTCGTCGATCGCGGAGTTCGGCTCGTACCAGGGAGCGCCGTCCA
>JAAZBW010000515.1 GCA_012513625.1 Actinomycetales bacterium
AACGTGCTCCGGGCGGGCCTCACCGCCAAGCCCATCGACGTTCCCGAGATGCTCGCGTGCGTCGATTACGTGGCGGCCCCACCCATCCGGATCGCCCCCGAGCGGATCGGCCGCGCCACGGACGTCTACTACGCGCCCGTGGACGACTTCGAACTCGGCATCACCCGCACCACCGCGGAGGACGGACAGATCGAACTCCCCGGACGCGGCCCCCGCGTCATCATGGGCGTGGAGGGCCGGGTCACCGTCACCTGCGGCGTGCAGTCCGCCGAATTCGCACCCGGCAACGCGGTCTTCGTGCGCGCAGATGATCCACAGCCCCACGTTTCCGGCACCGGAGTGGTGGCTCAGGCCGATGTTCCGTGAGTTTCCGCACCACCGCGCCCGGCCCCTTGCCCCAGCACCCGCGAGGCCCTACGTTCGAATGTGAACTGCGTCGTCATGTTCTCTCCCCCAGACCGACCACCAGGAGCTGCAGTGGACCCGCGCGCCCGCCACGCTGACCGCGCTCGGCGTCCGCGCTGGGTGCGTACGCTCGGCCTCCTCGCTGCCGTGTCCGTGGCGGGGTTCGGCGCGGGCGGCGTGGCCTTCGGTACGGAACCCTTCTCGACGACGACGCCCACCACCGCCTTCACCGCACCCTCCGTGAGTGCAGAGTCACCCGATCCCCAGCTCCGCGACGCCCTCTCCCACCTCGGACCCGCCCTCGCGAGCCGCGGCTCAGGCGCCCGAAGCCTCCCGGCCGCCACGGACATCCCGGACGCACTCTCCCAGCTCACCCCCGCCCTCGTGGCCGCCGGCGAGTTCGATCACGAACTCCGCGCCCAGCAACTCGCGCACCTGGGAGGCGTCACCACCGAGGAGGTGGAGTTCAACGGCTCGGGCGTGCTCACCGTGGTCCCCGGCGAGATGGCCGCCCCCAACCCGGAGCTGCGCACCTTCACGATCCTCGTCCGCGTGGAGGAGGGCATCGGGATTGAGCCGGAGGTCTTCACCGGGCAGGTGTTCGAGATCCTCAACGATCCCCGCGGCTGGGGCCCCATCGATGGCGTCTCCTTCGCCCGCACCTCCACTCCGGAGGAGGCGGACGTGACCCTCACCCTCGCCTCGCCCGCCACCACCCAGGAGCTCTGCGGCGAGCTCCCCACCGGCGGCTACACCTCGTGCGGCCGCGTGGGCAGTGTCAACATCAACGCCGCCCGCTGGGCCCACAACGCGGACGCGTTCCTCGCGGCCGGCGGCTCAGACCAGGAGTACCGCGCCTACCTCATCAACCACGAGGTGGGCCACGTGCTCGACCACTGGCACGTGCCCTGCACCGGCGCTGGCGACCTCGCCCCGGTGATGCTGCAGCAGACCCTCCGCCTCGACGGCTGCGTCCCGAACGGCTGGCCCAACCCGGACGCCTGAGGCCCCTTTTCCTCGCCGAGTGTGTGGTTCACACCGGCACCGCCGTCGCGAGTCACACACTCGGCGTGAAGGAACGCCTCATCCCGTCCTCATCACCGCCTCATCCGCG
>JAAZBW010000516.1 GCA_012513625.1 Actinomycetales bacterium
CCAGTAGCGCAGCGAGTCCATGATCAGCTGCAGCGTGGAGGGGGAGCGCATGAGGAGGGAGTTCCCGGTGCCCGTGGTGTCGAAGTAGTGGGCCTTGTCCGAGTCCACGAGCCGGTAGTAGGCGGCGTTGTCAATGCCGCGGAAGGAGAGCGTGGGGCCCATGTGGTTGCCCTCGGCCGTGTGGTTGTAGACCACATCGAGGATCACCTCGATCCCCACCTCGTGGAGGTTCTTCACCATCTGTTTGAACTCCTGCACCTGCTCACCGCGGTCACCCTGCGAGGAGTACGCGCCGTGTGGGGCGAAGAAGCCGATGGTGTTGTAGCCCCAGTAGTTGGAGAGGCCCTGATCCTGCAGGTGCGTGTCATTCAGGAACTGGTGGACCGGCATCAGCTCCACGGCCGTGATGCCGAGCTTCTGGAGGTGCGCGATCGTGGCGGGGTGTCCCATGCCCGCGTAGGTGCCACGCTGCTCCTCCGGGATGTCCGGGTTCAGCTGGGTCATGCCCTTTACGTGGGCCTCGTAGATGATCGAGTCGTGGTACTCGGTGCGCGGCGGGCGGTCGTGCCCCCAGTCGAAGTAGGGGTTCATCACCACGGACATCATGGTGTGGTGCTTGTTGTCCAGCGTGTTCAACTCGCCCGGCTTGCCGATGCTGTAGGAGTACAGGCTCGGGTCCGAGACCACCTGGCCCTCAATAGCCTTGGCATACGGATCGAGGAGGATCTTGGCCGGGTTGCAACGGTGGCCGTTCGCAGGATCGTGGGGACCGTGCACGCGGTAACCGTAGCGCTGGCGGGGGAGCACTCCCGGAAGGTAGACGTGCCAGACATGCGCGTCCACCTCCTTCACCTCGATACGGGTTTCCTGCATCCCCTCGTCGAAGAGGCAGAGCTCAACTCGCTCCGCGATGGATGAGAAGATCGCGAAGTTGGTGCCGGTTCCGTCGAACGTGGCGCCAAGGGGATAGGGCGTTCCTGGCCAGATCTGCATGCTTCCAGACTGTCATGAACGGGAGAGCGGAGCACATTGCAGGCTGGTATTGCCACAATCACACCTGAGGCCGGCATCTCCCGGGTGGTTGGGAACGCTACGGTGGGCGCACGCAGGAGGGGCGGGAGGAGGAGTCACCCATGTGGGAGATTATCGGCTGGATCGGGTCGGGCATCGTGGTGGTCTCGATGCTGCAGAAGCGGATCACCCGGCTGCGGCTCGTCAACCTCGTGGGCTCCTTGGTCTCGCTCGCGTACTCCGTGGCCATCAGTGCCTGGCCGCTGGCCGGCCTGAACGCGGTCCTCGCCGTGATCCAGATCTATCATCTGCTGCGCCTCTGGCGGACCCGCGACGACGAGCGCACCTACCACGCGATGGTCACCCGTCCGGAGTCCGAGATCGTGCAGTACATCGTGGATCGCCACCAGGCCGAGATCCGCGCCTTCTTCCCCGCCTTCCACGGCTCCGAGCACTCCGACCTGGCGTTCGTGGTGATGAACCGGGACCAGGTGGTGGGCATCGTGCTCGCCACCCAGGACGGCGAGGTGGCCGAACTCGACGTGGATTACGTGGTGCCGGCCTACCGGGACTTCACGCCGGGCCGGTTCGTGTTCGGCCGTTCCTCCGCGTGGAAGGGCCTCGGGGTCCGACGCGTACGCTCGGCGATCGGTGGGCTCGACTACTACGAGAAGATCGGCTTCCACCGTGTGGCCGGAGCCGTGGGTGAGGAGCCGCGCTACGAGCTCGCCCTCCCCTAGGGCGCGCAACCTCGTAGGGCGCGCAGGCCCGTACGACGCCCATCCGCGTAGGACCCCCAACGCCTGGCTGTTGCCGATTTCCGTCGGAATCCGACGGCGTCACCCACCTTCCTGCCCCGGCGTAGTCTCGTGAGCATGCGTACCGAGACCTTTGAACTGCCCGGCCTCTCGCTGACCGACGTGACGCTGGAGTCCCGGCTGACGCCGGACCCCAAGGATGAGCGGGTGATCGATGTGTTCGCCCGCGTGGTCACGGGGAGGGGTGGGGAGGAGAAACCGTACCTTCTCTTCCTCCAGGGCGGCCCCGGCACCGAGGCGCCCCGCCCCACTCCGGGGAACCCGCCGTGGCTCTCCCGGGCGCTCGAGGACTATCGGGTGGTCATGCTCGACCAGCGTGGGACGGGTCGCTCCACGCCCGTATACAGCCGGTCTGTGCGCGCGGTCGGCGGCGGCCCAACCGAGGTGGTCAGGGACGAGCATGGTGCGGCGGGCGGAGAGTACGAGGTGGCCGGCCCGCTGGAGGGGCTCACGCCCGCGCAGCAGGCCGAATACCTCACCCACCTGCGCGCCGACTCGATCGTGCGTGATGCCGAGCTCGTGCGGGAGGCCCTCGGCGCGGAGACGTGGACGCTGCTCGGCCAGTCCTTCGGCGGATTCACCAGCCTCCACTACCTCGCTGCCCGTCCCGGCTCCCTCACGGGCGCGCTGATCACGGGCGGACTCCCCGCCGTCGCGCGCCCGATCGACGAGGTCTACGCGGCCACGTGGCGCACGATGACCGAGAAGTCTGAGGAGTTCTACCGCCGCTTCCCGGGAGATCGGGACCGGATGGTCGAGGTGGTGCGCGCGGCGGTCGCGGGGGAGATCGTGCTTCCCGGCGGACAGGTGGTCTCGGAGCAGCGGCTGCGGACCGTGGGGACCAAGTTCGGCATGCAGGGTGGAATGGTGGAGCTGCACTACCTGCTCGGCCTCGATCACCGGTCCTCCGCCTTCGCACACGACCTCGCGGGGATCCTGATGAACGGGAGGAACCCGCTCTACTCCGTTGTCCACGAGTCCTGCTACGCGGATGGCGGAGTCACGAACTGGGCGGCCGAGCGGACGATGCCGCGCGAGGTGGCCGAAGATCCCACCCTGCTCGCGGGAGAGCACGTGACTCGCCGTACGTTCCGCGACGACCCCGAGCTACGGCCATTCGCGGACGCTGCGGAGATCCTGGCGCAGTACGAGTGGGGACGCCTGTATGACCCCGCGCGCCTCGCAGCCGCGCACGTACCGGTGGCGGCTGCCGTCTATGCCGACGACGCCTACGTGCCCCGCGATTTCTCCCTCGAAACGGCCGCCCTGCTGCCGGACTGCCGGGTGTGGCTCACGAGCGAGTACGAGCACAACGGGCTCCGCATGGGGCCCGCCGTGCTCGACCACCTCATCGGCCTGCTCCACGGCCGCCGCTGGCGCTAGGGGGCCTATCCCTGCCGCTGCCGCTGCCGCCGCTGGCGCTAGGGGACCCATCCTGCCGCCGCTCCCGCCGCTGGCGCTGGTGGGCCGGCCCATCCCTGCTGCCTCTC
>JAAZBW010000517.1 GCA_012513625.1 Actinomycetales bacterium
CCGCCCCGCCGAGCTGTCAGCGGAGCGACTCCAGGTGGCTCACCATCTGGCTGTGGCCGATGGTGCCGATCTCGATCGCCTGGAGGACGCCGTGCGGATCGATGAAATAGTGCACCGGGATCGCCGGCACGGCGTACGCCTGCGAGATGCCCTTCCCGGGATCCGGCACGTTCGTGTACGTCAGGCCGAGCCGCTCAGCGAACTCGGTCACGGTGGGCGTGTCCTCCCCCAGGTAGACGGAGAGGATCTCCACCTCGTCTCCGAGCTCGGACTGGGCGATCTGCTGGATGTCCGGGATCTCGGAGCGGCAGGAGGTGCACCACGTGGCGTTCACCACCACCCAGACCGGCCTGCCCTGGAGGTCGGAGAGCCGGAACTCCTCGCCCTCGATGGTGGTGGCGGTGAAGCCTGGCGCGGGCGCTCCGATCTCCGGCAGGGTGCCTGCGGGCTCGTCCAGCGTCACGCTGCTCGTGGTACCGGTGGCGGGTGGATTCAGCCACAGGAAGAGGCCCACGATGGCGACGAGGAGCGCGAGGACTCCTGCCCCCTGGAGTACCGCAGTCCTACGCATACGAGTGGAGGCCGCCAAAGAAGTGGTTGCCGAAGTAGGCGAACAGGACCGTGGCAAAGCCGATGACCACGAGCCACGCGGCCTTCTTGCCGCGCCAGCCGCGCGAGACGCGGGCGTGGAGGTAGCCGGACCACACGAGCCACGTGACGAGCGCCGCGGTTTCCTTGGGGTCCCAGCCCCAGTAGCGGCCCCACGCGGACTCGGCCCAGATGGCGCCGAGGATGATCATCGCCGTGAGGATCGGGTAGGCGATCACGGCGGCCCGGTAGGAGACCTCGTCCAGCGCATCCGCGGAAGGGAGGACCTTCCACCTGAGGTACGGGCGCGCCAGGTAGAGGGCGGCGGCCGCGAACGAGACGCAGAAGGCGCCGTAGGAGAGCATGGCCGTTCCCACGTGGAGCGACAGCATCAGGTTGTTCTGCAGGGCGGGCATGAGTGGGCGCACCGCGGTATCGAGGTTCATGCCATAGAGCAGGAGGCCCATCGCCACGCCGATCACCACGAGGGAGAGCGCACGCATGTGGTAGCGCCACTCGAAGTAGAGGTAGATGGCGATGATGGACCACACGAAGGCCATGGCGAACTCGTGCTGGTTCGAGAAGGGGCCGTGCCCGGTGACAGTGGCCCGCAGGATGATGTACGCGGTGATCGCCACGAGGGCGAGGACCGCGCACCAGGTGCCGAGCTTGTGGGCCGGCGTCCTACCGGTGGCGGCCCGCTCGGCGAGCGAGGGGGTGGGGTCAGCGAGCCCGCCTGCCGGACCACTCCCGACCGTGGCGGGAACCTTCTCGGAGGCCTCCACCTCGGCACGGCGTGCCGTGCTGAGTGCCCACAGATTTGCGAGCCAGGAAATGATGAGGAGCAGGAGCGCCCCCGCGAGCAGGTACTTGGCGGATTCAATCACGGTCCATCTCCGTTCTCTTCAGGGCGAACTCCCGTGGTTCACCAACAGCGGTGAGGAGGCCCCTGAACTGGCGCTCCTGCATGGGGTCGAGGCGGTCTACCGCCGCCACGCGGACGAGGTGCCCCTCGCCCTCGGGAGTGATCCGCAGCCAGAGCCGCCGGTGGCGGAAGCCGAAAGTGCAGCACATGCCGAGCACGAGGAGGGCGGAGCCCGTCCAGATCCACGGAACACCGGGATCCGTGGCCACGGTGATCCCCGTGAACTTGGTCTCCCGCTCGAACGCGAACGTGGTCCCGCCCACGCCGATCGTCTCGCCGGGGACCATGAGCTCCTCCACGATAGGTTCCGGCTCGGTCTGGCCGAGTGGGAAGACCACGAGGGTCATCTCTCCGGGGGCCATGGAGCCGTCCGTGCGCCCGGAGGCCGGGGTGTAGGCGCGGACCTCGTAGCCGAGCTCAGCGATCTCGATGATCCCGACTGCGTACTGGCCGTTGGAACTGGAGTAGTCGAGTGGGATTCCCTGGTCCCACAGGAGGGTACCGTTCGGATCTGTGATGGTGAGGGCCACGGCGGCCCCGAAGTGGGTCTGGTGGAAACGGATGTCCTCGTACCTCAGTGGCGTGTTGACGCGGATCTCCTGGTCCGCCACCACCTCTCCGCCGTCCCGGAGGATGAGGTGGCTCACGTAGTCGAGTGGGCTGCCGTCCGGGTTGTAGGTGTCCGAGAATGAGACCACCTCCAGGGTGAGGTCCTCGCGGACCTCGAGCTCCGCCGTCGAACCCACGGCGATCGGGACGTAGCTCTCGTAGCCCGCCAGCGAGGTGATGAGCATGCCCACGATGATCACCACGAACGCGGCGTGCGCGGCGGCGGTGCCGAACGGGCCCCAGCGGAACCGATCGGCGTAGAGGCTCGTGTGGGTGGACCCCTCATCGTCCACCACGCGGAAGCCCCTGGCCTTCACGGCGCTGACGGCGGCGGCGTAGGCGGCCTCGGTGTCCCCGGGCACGTAGCTGGAACCGTAGGCCGCCGCGTGGCGGAAGAACCCCTCCGAGACGCGCACGTTCGGCTGGGTGGCCCGCTTCCACAGCTGGGGCAGCCGGTGCGTGGTGCAGGCGATGATGCTGAGCGTGAGGAGCACCGAGATGCTCACGAACCACACGGACGAGTAGATGCTGAACAGTCCGAGCGAGTTGAAGAGGTCCGTCAGTCCGCCGAACCGTTCACGTGCCTGCGCGATCCACTCGCCGTAGCGCTCGGGGTCCTCGCGGACGCCCGCCGGGATCTGGGGGATCACAGTGCCGAGGAGGGCGAGGAACGCCATCACGAGGAGGATGACGAGCCCGGTCACCTTCGAGTGCAGGAACCGGTAGATCGCGAGGGGAATCTCCGCCCACACGGAGCGGCTGGGCGGAGCGGGGGTCTGTGGGCCTGCAGAGGTCCGGTCAACAACGTCCTGTGCCATCACGAGTCCATGTTCTGCAGTGCCGTCAGGTGCGGCTCCACGTTCGCCGCCATGTCCGAATCGGGCGAGAGCTCAATGACGCGCTCCCACGCGAGCTGGGCCGCCTCCAGGTCCGGCGGTTCGAGCGACCAGTAGAGGAAACCGAGGTTGTAGTGGGCGGTGGCGCTCTCGGGATCCAGTTCGATCACGGTCTCCCAGGCAGCCTGGGCGCCCTCGAGGTCCACCAGGTTGAAGCGGGAGACTCCGAGCATGAGGTAGGCCTCGGCGTCCTCGGGGGAAACCTCCACGAGCCGCTCACCCCACTCCGCCGCACCCTCGAAATCGGAGCCATCGAAGTGGAGGTCGGCGAGGGTGCGGAGTACCTCCGGGTTGTCTGGATCCTCTGCGAGGAGTGCCTCCTGCTCGGCCACCGCTGCGGCATCCACACTGAGGACGGGGGGCGCGGCTGTCGCCACGGGACCGGGCGCCTCGGCGTTGGAGGAGGTGGGTGCCGCGGTGGGCTCAACGAGGGGAGTGGGCGAGTTCCCGAACTGCTGGACGGCGAACACGAGCCCGATCACGGCCGCGATGGTGACGGGCGGGGCCCACTTCTTCGCGGTGCGGCGTGCGGCTGCGCGGGTACCGGGCCGCAGCTGCGGCGTGGGACCCGGACGGCGATCTTCCACTTCCCCGATTTCGGCGAGCGGGTCCACCGCGCCGTCCGCATCTGCGATCTCCTCGACGACTGCGGGCGCACCCTCCACTTCTGCAGCAGGAGAGGCGTCCGGTGCCGCCGGGGCGTTCGCCCCGCCATCCGGTTCGTCCTGGGTCAGGATCGCAAGGAGCCGCGCGCGTGCTACCGCGACTGTGGCCTCGTCAGCGTCCGGGGGGAGGCCGAGTAGTTCCCGGACGCTGACTGTATGGCCTGGTGTGGTGGGGTCCTCAGTCATCTACCTCATCCTTCGCCGTTGGCGGCAGCCTCGGCCTCGGGCTCGTCCAGCTCGACCCGCACGCCCTGGCTCCGCAGGAAGTCCGCCACCGTGCCCACCTCGCCGCCCTCGAGGGCGAGCTCGCCCTGGAGGATGAAGTACTGGGCATCGTTGAGGATCCGCATCATGTACTGGTCGGCGTGGAAGCCGAAGCCGTTCTCCGAGTAGACGTAGTCGATGTAGAACTGCGCGGCCTGGTGGTAGGACTGCGCGAGCGCAAGGTCCTCGGCAGGCGTGCCGTCCGTCCTCGCCGTCTCGAGGTTGTCAATGAACACCATGAGCGCGTCCATCGCCACGTCACGCGAGTGCATGAAGTTGTCCTGGATCTTGACCACACGGTCGGTCAGGACTTCCTCGGAATCGTTGTGGCAGGTACCGCAGGAGGCGTTGACGTTGAGCAACGGGCTCTGGATCTGGTGGTTGGACACCTTGTAGGAGCCTTCACGCTGGTACGGCATGTGGCAGTCCGCACAGCTCACGCCGGCGGAGGCGTGCACGCCCTCATTCCAGATCTCGAACTCCGGGTGCTGCGCCTTGATGATCGGCGTGCCGGCGATGGCATGCTCAAAGTCGATGTGGCCGTCCATGAGGTAGTAGCCGAGGATCTCCTCGAGCTTCATGCCGTTGGACCAGGGGAAGGTGAGGGTCTTGTCCTCGCCATCGAAGTAGTACTCCACGTGGCACTGGCCGCACACGAACGAGCGCATCTCGTTCGCGGTGGCGTCACGGTTCACGTCATAGTCCTCGATACCCTCGAATGCCTTCAGGTCAGCGATGCCGGCGGCGAAGGCCGGGCGCGTGATCTGGAGTGCCATCGTGTCCGGATTGTGGCAGTCGATGCACGAGATCGGGTTGTCGAAGTGCTCCACGGCGTCCGTGTAGGACATCTTGTTCATCGCGTGGAAGCCAGCCTCCTGATCGCCGTCACCCAACTCGTCGAATCCGGCGGGGAGCGAGGCGTGGCAGTTGAGGCAGGTGCCGGGCTGGTTGAACTCGGTGACGCGCAGTGTGTACATCTGGTCCTCGAGCATGAACTCGTGGCCGCGCGCGTGGCGGTAGTCAACGGAGAAGGCATAGCCCGCCCACATGGTGACGAGGCGGGGGTCCTCCTCGAGTCGGGAGGAGGACACGATCGTGCGCGGATCCGTGTCCGTGGGAGTGTGCGGCGTCTCCACCGAGCCGCCGTGGCCGGGGGTGGGGCCCATCTCTGCGGTCCGCAGGAACATCTGGTACTGGACGGGGAAGTTCTGTCCCCACACGGCCGGGTCCACCGTGGTGACGTCCACGTCCACCATGCGCGCGTACGGCACGTCCGCCTCCTGGCGGCGGTCCAGGACGTTCAGCAGCAGCGCTGTGATGCCGAACGTGAGGAACGCGGTGAGCGCCACCGCGGCCACGAGAAGTGGCGTGCGGGAACGCCGCGGAGGGGCCGCGTCCTCTGACGTGGTAAGCCGGGGGGTCTCGACTGGTTCACTCATGGTTTCCTCACCTACAGGTGTCCGACATCTGCGTGGCATCTGATGCAGGAGATCTGGTCTCCTGACGTTCTGGTCATGTTCACGTCCGCCACCATGTCTCCGTGGCAGTAGACGCAGGCGTCCTCGACGTACTTCCGGGACAGGTTGGAGATCTCGAGGTTCTCGGGGTGGTCCCCGGTGGTGAAGGCATAGGCGTGGCGGAAGCCGAGCACGCCCTTCACCGCGTACTTCTCCACGATGTTCCCGTGGGGCATGTGGCAGTCGTTGCAGGTGGCGACGTTGGCGTGGGAGCCCCGCTGCCAGGACTCGTGCCAGTCCTCCATGATGTGGCACTGGGCGCAGGTTGCCGGATCCGAACCGAGGTAGGCCCAGCCGCCGGCATAGCCGAACGTGAACAGGCCCACTCCAAGGAGTGATCCACCCACCCAGATTGCTGCCGCCGCGAGGAGGCGGGAGGTGCTCATCCTGCCGATCTTCACGCTCTCACCCTTTCGCCACTCGACCGACGTCCACGTCGGCCCCCGCTCGCTTCGAGCTACATTTTGAGGCTATCCGGGCAGGTCAGGGGTCACGGGGGATTAGGTCCCAGATGGGGTGGTGAGTCACCGGGTATTTCCGTGGAAACACCGGAATCTGGGACCTTGGGCTCAGGGTTGGAGTTCTGCTGGGCCGTTCGGTCCGGTGGGGGAGCGGGCTCAGATTCCGGGTGCGAGCGAGTGCATGGACTGCGTGGCGTACTGGGGCGAGAGGCGTCCGTAGCGCTCGAGGAGCGGCGCCATGGACTGGCGGAGGTGCTCGTAGGTCTCCTCCGCCTCGTGGGTGACCTCGACCACCTCGTCTTCCGCCTGGGAGCGGAGGAGCTGGTAGCCGTCCTGGAGGGTTTCCACGTGTCCGAGCGCGAAGAGCCCGAGGACGGCCGCACCGAGTCCCGAGCCCTCTTCGGCGCCCGTCACCACGAGTGGCCGGTTCAGGACACCGGCGACGACGTCGCGCCAGAGCTGCGAGCGGAACACGCCTCCCGTGGCGCGCACCTGGGAGACGCGGTTCATGGTGCGTAGGCGCCGGAGGATGGTC
>JAAZBW010000518.1 GCA_012513625.1 Actinomycetales bacterium
AAGGCGGATGCCCACTGCGCAGTGGTGGCTGCCGCGAGCGTGATCGCCAAGGTGTACCGCGACCAGCTGATGTGCGAACTCGAGGATCCGGGGTACGGATTCGCCTCTCACAAGGGGCACGGCGCCGCGGCGCACCTCGACGCCCTGCGGGAGATGGGCCCGTGCGAACACCACCGACGCTCGTGGCGGCTGCCCGGCGTTGAGGCACCGGTCCCCGGGGAGGCGATAGCGCCGGAGGTGGCGGTGGAGCCGCCCTCCCCGATGGTGCCCGCCACCGCCGGGTCCCGGCCGGTGGCATGATGGAGCGGTGAGCGCCGAAGAACTCGAGAACTACGAGACCAACCTCGAACTGGACCTGTACCGGGAGTACCGGGACGTCTCCAGCCTCTTCAGTTACGTGGTGGAAACCGAGCGCCGCTTCTACCTGTGTAACCAGGTGGACATCAAACCTCGCACGGCAGGCGGTGAGGTGTTCTTCGAGGTGAAGCTCACAGACGCTTGGGTGTGGGACGTCTACCGTTCCGCCCGCTTCGTCAAGTCGGTCTCCGTGGTCACCTTCAAGGACGTCAACATCGAGGAACTCAACCGCCCGGAGATTGCCCTGTAGAACTCCACAGGAGCCGCTCGCGCGCCGCTCTCCCCAGATCCGGAGGGCGGCGCTGCCACCTCCGGAGGGGGCCGTCAGGCTCGGGCCATGACAGTTCGATCCCAGGCAGTGGGCGAGTACGGCGAGCGGCTTGCCGCCCGGCACCTCGAGGAGTCCGGCTACCGGCTCCTCGCGCGCAATTGGCGCTGTCCCGGCGGTGAGCTCGACATTGTGGCTGTTGACCCGCATGGCACGCTCGCCATCGTGGAGGTGAAGACCCGGCGCGGCCTCGCCTACGGCCACCCGTTCGAGGCGATCACGCCGGTCAAGCTCGCCCGGCTCCGCCGCCTCGCGGGCGCGTGGCTCGCGGAACGCCCACACCGAGGCGAGGTCCGGCTCGACGTGGTGGCGGTGACGCTGGTGCCGCGCGGCGCGCCCCGCCTCGAGCACCTGGCGGGGGTGGACTGGTGAGCCACGGACGCACGCTCTCCGTGGGACTCGTAGGCATCGAGGGCCACCTCGTGGAGGTGGAGGCGCAGCTCGCATCCGGCCTCCCCGCGTTCCGAATCGTGGGTCTCCCGGATGCGTCCCTCGCGGAGGCCCGGGAGCGGGTGCGCGCAGCCCTCGAGTCCTGCGGGCTCACCCTTCCCACTCGTCGTGTGACGGCGAACCTCTCGCCCGCGGCCATGCCCAAGTCCGGCAGCGCGTTCGACCTGGCACTCGCAATCGCCGTGGTGGCCACCGGCCACATCCCCCAGCGCGCCGCCGCCGCGGACACGGTGCACCTGGGCGAACTCGGCCTTGACGGCCGCCTCCACCCCGTGCGCGGCATCCTCCCCATGGTGGCGCGCGCCGTGGCCGCCGGCCACCCACGGGTGGTGGTGCCGATCGGCAACCTCGAGGAGGCGTCCCTCGTGCCCGGCGCGGAGGTGGTGGGGGCCGCCCACCTCGGTGAGGTGTTCGCCCGCTATGGCGTCCGTACGATCGCCCCCACCATTCTCGCGCCGCCCGCAGTTGCTCCGGATCCAGCCCACCGCGCGCTCCCGGACGGGGACCTCGCAGATGTGGTGGGTCAGGAGGAGGCGCGGCTTGCCCTCGAGGTGGCCGCAGCGGGCGCGCACCACCTGTTCCTGAAGGGCCCGCCCGGGGCCGGCAAGACCATGCTGGCGAGCCGGCTGCCCTCGATTCTCCCGGAGCTGAGCGATAGGGACGCGGTGACGGTCACGTCCGTTCACTCGCTCGCCGGCACACTCGTGCCGGGAGACGGGCTCGTGCGGCGGGCTCCGTTCGAGGCGCCCCACCACACGGCCTCCCGCTCCTCCATCGTGGGCGGCGGCTCCGGGGTGCCGCGGCCAGGGGCCGTCTCGAAGGCCCACTGCGGGGTGCTCTTCCTCGATGAGGCACCCGAGTTCCAGGTGGCGGTGCTCCAGACCCTGCGCCAACCGCTGGAATCGGGGGAGGTGGTGTTGCACCGCGCGAACGCCACGGCGCGCTATCCGGCCCGGTTCCAACTGGTGATGGCAGCCAACCCGTGCCCATGCGGACTCTCCGGCTCGCGGTGCACCTGCGGGGGCGGCGAGCGGCGCCGCTACCTGGCGAGACTCTCCGGACCCCTCCTCGACCGGGTGGACATCCAGGTTCCCGTGCCGCGCGTGACCCGCGCCATGGCCGCGATCGGAGCCGCGGGAGAGCAGTCGGCGCAGGTGGCGGCACGGGTGCAACTCGCGCGCGAACGCCAGCACACGCGCTACCGCGACGTTCCATGGTCAGTGAACGGGTCCGCCGCCGGCACGTGGCTCCGCCACCCGGACCAACTTCCGCAGGCCGCCGCGCGCCGCGGGCTCGAGAAGCTCGTGGATCGGGGCGACCTCACGATGCGCGGCCTCGACCGCGTACTGCGCCTCGCGTGGACGCTGGCTGATCTGGCGGGCGACGCAAGGCCCACCCCCACGCACCTCGCAATCGCGACCACCCTGAGAATGGGAGACCCCCATGCCTGACACCCACACGCCAGACGAGCGGCTCGCCCGCGCGGCCTGGTCCCGCCTTACCGAACCGGGGGATCCGCACGCGGGCGCCACCCTTGCCTCGCTCGGGGCGGTGGACGCCCTCGCCTGGCTCCGCGCCTCGGC
The DNA here is from genome assembly GCA_012513625.1 of Actinomycetales bacterium. GTDB lineage: Bacteria > Actinomycetota > Actinomycetes > Actinomycetales > Actinomycetaceae > JAAZBW01. The sequence continues at coordinate 2,719 of JAAZBW010000518.1, forward strand.
GCGGCGGCCCGAGCAGCTCCCTCGCTCCCAGCGTGCCTGCGTGGAGCGGTGGGCGCCCCGCCTCGAGGGGCTCGAGCCCGAGCGGGACGTGGCGGCCTTCTCCCGGCTCGGAGGCAGGGTGGTGATCCCCGGCGATCCCGAGTGGCCCGAGGCACTCGCCGACCTCGGACCGGCTGCCCCGCACGCCCTGTGGGTGCGGGGCGCCGGGCACGTGCCCGGCTCGGCTGGTGTTCCCGGAGGCATCGCGATGGTCGGCTCCCGGGCCTCCACCCGCTACGGCGAGACCGTCGCGCGCGAGCTCGCCTTCGGCATCGCGGACGCCGGGTACCGCATCATCTCCGGCGGCGCCTACGGGATCGACGCCGCCGCGCACCGGGGCGCGCTCGCAGCCACGCCCGAGGGCACGGTGGCTGTGCTCGCTGGAGGCGCGGACCGCTTGTACCCGGCCGGGAATGAGGCCATGCTGCGCTCCATCACCGAAGGTGGGCTGGTAATCGCCGAACTCGCCCCCGGCGCCTCGCCCACCCGCCACCGCTTCCTAGCCCGCAATCGCGTGATTGCAGCCCTCGGCGCTGCCACCGTGGTGGTGGAGGCCGCACATCGCTCGGGAGCCCTCTCGACGGCGAACCACGCCGCTGACCTGCTCCGTCCCCTCGGCGCCGTCCCGGGTCCCGTCACCTCGGCCGCATCCTCCGGCTGCCACCGCCTCCTGCGGGAGGGGAAGGCCGTCTGCGTCACCATGGTTGAGGAGGTGCTCGAACTCGCCGGCCCCGCCGGGGTGTTCGGTGCAGAGCCCGAGGTGGAGCCCGGACTCCTCGACGGCCTTGATCCGCTTGAATCGCGCGTGTTCGATGCGCTCCCCGCCCACGTGGGAGCTGAGGTCTCCTCGCTCGTGCGCGCCAGCGGGCTCGGTATCGCGGAGGTCCTGGGTGCGCTCGGCTCGCTCCAGATCGCGGGCCGGGTGCGTCGCTCCGGAGACCGGTGGGCCCGCGTGACATCCTGAGGGCATGGACCTGGCCGCCACCCTCGAGAGCTTCGTCGAGCACCTCGCGCTCGAGCGCGGCCGCGCGGAGAACACGGTGGGCGCCTACCGGCGGGACCTGCGGAGCCTGTTCGACTTCGTGTGGGGGCCGGATGCCGAGGAGGGGAATTCCGCCGAACTCACCCTGGCCGCCCTCCGCGGGTGGCTCGCGGACGCCACGTCCGCCGGGCTCTCCCGGGCCACGATCGCCCGGAGGGCCGCCGCCGCCCGCACGTTCGCCGCCTGGGCCGCTCGCACGGGCCGCATCGATGGGGATGTGGCAGCGCGGCTCCGTTCCCCGAAGGCTGCCAGCGAACTTCCCACGGTGCTCACCGCGGAGGCGGCGGCCCAACTCCTCGACCACGCCCGCACCGAAGCCGAGGAGCCCGAGGCACCCGCCACGGCCACCCGCGACTGGGCGGCCCTCGAACTCACGTACGCCGGAGGGCTCCGCATCGGTGAGCTCGTGGGCCTTGCCGCGGCAGATATCGACTTCGAGCGCCGCACCGTGCGCGTGCTCGGCAAGGGCAACCGCGAACGGGTGGTCCCCTTCGGTGTGCCCGCGGCACGTGCACTGGAGCACTGGATCCGCCGTCGCGAAGAGCTCGTCACAGCCACATCCGGGAATGCGCTCTTTCTGGGCGCGCGGGGCGGCCGTCTGGATCCGCGCACGCTGCGGGCCGCACTGCACCGGCTGACCGCGAGGGCGGGCGTGAAGGACCTCGCCCCCCACGGTCTCCGGCACTCCGCCGCCACCCACCTACTTGAGGGCGGCGGCGACCTACGTACGGTGCAGGAACTGCTGGGCCACTCCTCGATGCAGACCACCCAGCGCTACACGCACGTGACGCCGGAAAGGCTGCGTGCCGCATTCACGCAGGCACATCCGAGAGCCTGAGACCTAGCGAGCCCGCCGGGAGGAGGCGCAGCCTCCTCTCGGCGAACAGCCCGAGAGGGTCGATGTACTGCTCCGGGCCGGTGCGCGCACCCAGGTGGAGGCATGGCTCGGCGCAGTGGCCGGCCACGAGCCGGCCGATCACCTGCCCTCCGGCCACCGTGTCTCCCCGCTGGACTGCGGGTTCGAGGGGTTCGTACGTGGTGCGGAGGCCGCCGGTGTGCTCGATGGAGACCACCCCCCTGCCGGCCAGCTGACCGGCGAACACCACGGTGCCGGCTCCGGCCGCGAGGACCGCGCCGCCTTCCACGAAAGCGAGGTCCACGCCCCGGTGCCCGGACGCCCAGGGAACCGGCGGGGGAGCGAAGGGCGCGATGACGGGCGCAGGAGAACCGGTGGGCCACGAGAAGTCCCCCGGGGGAGTGGAGGCGAGAGGGAGGAGGAGGACGGCTGCGAGGGCCGCCCGGAGCTGCGCGGGCGGCCGCATTTTCCGTGCGTGGTGCAGTGGCCTCCCCCCGGGACGTGACCTCATTAGCCAGCGGGAAAGAACAGTGGGCATGCGCGAAATCCTCCCGCCCCGGCGCACTCCGCGTCCCGGGAGCGCGTCAGGCTGGGGAGAGCCGGACGCGCTACTCGCCTGTGGAGGGGTGCACCACGTCAACACCCTCCTCGGCGAGGGCTTCGGTCACGCGGTTCACATCCTTCTTCCGGGGCTCCTGGAGGTGGGTGTCCCGGATGAGTTGGCGAATGTCGTCTGCCGTGACGGCCTCGTCGTCCGCCGCGAGGTCCTCGGCGAGGAGCTCGATCTCCTCGTCGGTGAAGCGGCGTCGGAGCACACCGAGCACCGCGGCGTAGTCGCCGGCGGGGAGTCCATGGGGATGCCCCTGGCGCAGCCAGTCGAGTGTGCGGCGCAGGACATCGAGCTGGAGGGGTGACATTACGGTCCCTTGGGGGTCAGGACGGGCGCGATGCCGTCGAAGTGGAGGTCCATGCCGAGGCCGGAGGAGATGATGACGGCGAGTCCCGCGAGGAGGCCCAGGATGACGACCGCAAGGCAGATCCACAGGAGTACGCGTCCGAGGACCCTGCGGGCCGGATCGACATCCTCGTCCCCGGTGCGCATCTGGCCGGTGCCCCAGCCGTAGGCGCGGATGCCGAGGGCGAACACGGTGGGAAGGCCTACACCGAACACGAGGCTAGCGAGCAGCACCTGGCCGGCGCCGGAGAGGGTGGCGACGAGGGTTTCCATCTCAGTCCTCCGTCCTGGAGCGCGGGCGGGTTGCGATGGCCGGGGTGCTCTCTGCGGCGGAGGTGCTGTCTGCCGCGGTGGCGGGGAGCTCCTCTGCTTCCGCCGATTCTCCGTCCCATTCCTCATTCACGTTGTTGTGGTCCACCTGGTTCTTCTTGGTGTAATGGACGAGGCCGAGGCTGCCCACGAGGAGGATGAGGGTGACCACCACGGCGGCCACCACTCCGCCGCCGAGCATGTTTCCCACCACCCAGAGGATCGCGCCCATGATCGCCGCCATGGGGATCGTGATGAGCCATGCGATCGCCATCCGGCCGGCCACACCCCAGCGCACGCGTGCGCCGGAGCGGCCGAGCCCCGAGCCGAGGATCGAGCCCGTGGCCACCTGCGTGGTGGAGAGGGCGAATCCGAGGTGCGAGGACGAGAGGATGATCGCGGCCGAGGCGGACTCCGCAGCCATACCCTGGGGGGAGGAGATCTCCACCAGGCCCTTGCCGAGCGTACGGATAATCCGCCAACCGCCCGAGTAGGTTCCGAGCGCGATCGCGACCGCGCAGGACACCTTGACCCAGAGGGCCACCTGGTGCGTGTCCGTCCAGTAGCCGGTCGCGAGCAGCGCGAGGGTGATGATGCCCATCGTCTTCTGCGCATCGTTGGTGCCGTGGGCGAGGGAAACGAGGGAGGCGGAGCCCACCTGGCCCCATCGGAACCACTCCGAGCGAGCCTTGCGGGCCACCGAATCTGTGATCCGGAGGACGAGCCAGGTGCAGATGGCCGCCACCACCACAGCGATCACAGGGCTCACGAGGGCGGGCATCACCACCTTCCCGAGCACGCCGTCGAGCTTGACCTCACCGCTCCACTTGACTCCGGCCCAGCCGAGCGAGGCCACGGTGGCGCCGATCAGGCCACCAAAAAGGGCATGGGAGCTG
>JAAZBW010000519.1 GCA_012513625.1 Actinomycetales bacterium
ACGAGCGAGTACGAGCACAACGGGCTCCGCATGGGGCCCGCAGTGCTCGACCACCTCATCGGCCTGCTCCACGGCCGCCGCTGGCGCTAGGGGGCCCATCCCTGCTGCCGCGCCCGCCGCTGGCGCTAGGGGGCCCATCCCTGCTGCCGCGCCCGCAGCTGGCGCTGGTGGGCCCAACAATCCCTGCAGCCGCGCCCGCCGCGCCCCGGATCGCGCCCGCCCCGCCCGGTCCGCCTACGATGGAAGGGAGCGGAGGGAACAGACATGATCCTGGTGGAGATAGCGACACTGGCCCTCGACGTGCGGGGTGAACCGGTGGTGATCCTGCGGCCCGTGGAGGCGGGAGACTCCGCCCAGCTCCTGCCTATCTGGATCGGTGTGCAGGAGGCGAACGCCATCATGATGGCCGTGGAGAGGATGACCGCCGAGCGGCCCATGTCCTACGACCTCATGGTGCGACTCCTCGAGCACTCGGGCTCCTCCGTCACCCGGGTGGCCGTCACCGGGCTTGAATCCGGCACCTTCTTCGCGGAGATCACGCTCCAGACGCATGACGGGGTCCAGGTGGTGGACGCCCGCCCCTCGGACTCGATCGCGCTCGCCGCCCGCACGGGGGCCCCCATCTACGTGGCCGCCGCGGTGCTGGAGGAGGCCGGGGTGTCCGGAGTGATCGAGGACTCGGACGAGGGCTCAGAGGTCCCAGAGGAGGAAATCGCCGAGTTCAGCAAATTCCTCGAGGATGTGGACCCGGACGATTTCCGGGGCTAGCGGCACCGCCTCGGGGTGAACACAACTGCGCGCAAGCCGACGCGGCTGGCCGCAACATTGCAACAGGCCCCTCACCTGCATTTATGCTGGTGAGGGGCCTGTCTCATCGGTGGGCGATACTGGGTTCGAACCAGTGACCTCCTCGGTGTGAACGAGGCGCGCTACCACTGCGCCAATCGCCCGATGCGAGTACCCATGTTAGCCGACGGGTCCGGCGAGAGCGAAACTCCGGGGGAGTGGCACGCGCCACGTCGTCCACGTTTGGTTCGGACGTTTGGGGTGGGTTAGAGTCTTATCCGCAGCAGAACGCTGCAACGCGGATGTAGCGCAGCTGGTAGCGCATCACCTTGCCAAGGTGAGGGTCGCGGGTTCGAGTCCCGTCATCCGCTCGGAGGCGTGGTGGCATCGCAAGCCTCAGCGGTGGCGTGGCCGAGAGGCGAGGCAGCGGCCTGCAAAGCCGTACACACGGGTTCGAATCCCGTCGCCACCTCCATCAGTACGGGCGGTTGGCGCAGTGGTAGCGCGCTTCCTTGACACGGAAGAGGTCGCTGGTTCGAACCCAGTACCGCCCACCAGAGTGCCGCGAGCAGAGCTCGCGGCCTTTTGTGTTCCACAGCGACGATTCCGCGACACTCAGCGAGATTGGTCGCCGCCGAATCCGCTGAGTACCCTTGCCACGTGGCCGCCACCGGTGGCCGAGCCCCGAGGAGGACCAGTGAACGCCGTGAACTTTGCGCAAACCGCCACCACCATTGCGGAGAGCACCACGGGCACCACGCTGTTCGAGGGGCAGAAGGACATTGTGGCCATGCGCGTCAACGGTGAGTTGCGGGACCTGGTGAGCGGGCTGGAAGTGGGCGACGTCGTCGAGGGAATCCACATCCGCAGCCAGGACGGGCTCGACATCCTGCGCCACTCCGCCACCCACGTGCTGGCGCAGGCGGTGCAGCAGGTCTACCCGGACGCCAACCTTGGGAT
>JAAZBW010000520.1 GCA_012513625.1 Actinomycetales bacterium
AACGTGCCGAGGAGGAAGGCGACGAGGAGGCAGCCGAGATGCTCACCACGGACGGCAGGATCCTCGAGCTCGAGCCGATGGTGCGGGACTCGATCGTGACCGAACTGCCGTTCCAACCGCTCTGCCGCCCGGACTGCCCGGGGCTCTGCCCCACCTGCGGGATCCGCATGGAGGACGCTGAGGAGGGCCACTCCCACGAGGTGATCGACCCCCGCTTCGCGGCCCTCGCGAAGCTGTTCGAGGAGGCGGAGGATTCCGCCGAGGGGGACGCGTGAGGTCCCGGCCCTCGGCGGGGGCCGCGCTCACGGACACCCGCGCCCTCATCCGGCGTCTCGGCGTGGAGCTCGATCCGGCTCTCCTCACCCTCGCGCTGACCCACCGCTCCTACGCCCACGAATCGGGGGGCATCCCCACGAACGAGCGCCTCGAGTTCCTCGGCGATTCGGTGCTCGGGCTTGTGGTGACGGAGCACCTGTTCCGCCGCCACCCGGATGTGCCGGAGGGGGATCTCGCCAAGATGCGCTCGGCCACGGTCTCCCAGCGGGCGCTCGCGTCCGTGGCCCGCGACCTGGGCCTCGGTGACCACATCCTGCTCGGCCGCGGTGAGGTGGTCACGGGTGGTGCGGACAAGGATTCCATCCTCTCGGACACGCTCGAGGCGATCATCGGCGCCATCTTCCTGCGCCTCGGACTCGAGGGCGCTCGCGGCGTGGTGGAGAAGCTCGCCGCCCCCCTGCTCTCGGATGCCCGCCGGCTGGGCGCCTCGCTGGACTGGAAGACCTCCCTCCAGGAGCTCGCCACCCTCCACTCCCTCCCCGCACCGGTGTATGCAGTGGAGAGTTCGGGACCGGACCATGACCGCACGTTTGCGGCCACGGCAACCGTGGGCGAGTTCGTGGGCACCGGGGTCGGCTCGTCCAAGAAGGTGGCCGAGCACGGAGCCGCCGAGCAGGCGTACGACATCGTCAGCACTGCCTTCGCGACCGACGGCGTCTAGCGTGCCGGAGCTCCCCGAGGTCGAGACCATCAGGATCGGCGTGGAGCGGCGCCTCGTGGGTCGCACAGTTGAGGAGATCCTCGTGCACTCCGCCCGCACCACCCGCCACGAGCCGGATCTGTCCACGTACGCGGAGCTCGCTGGAGGCGAGGTGCGGGAGGTGGCCCGCCGGGGGAAGTTCCTCTGGCTCGTCCTCGAGGGCAGCACGAGGGCCCTCGTGGTGCACCTCGGCATGTCCGGCCAGCTCCTCCACCTCCGCACCCCGCCGGACCCGCCGCTCCGCCACTCCGCCGCCACCCTTGTCCTCGACGACGGATCCGTGCTCGCGTTCGTTGACCAGCGCACCTTCGGGTACCTGCGCACCTCCCCCCTCGTCCCGACGTCGGACGGTCACCCGGGCGGCGCGGGCACCCGCTCCGGCACGGTTCCGGAGGCCGCGGCCCACATCGCCCGCGACCCGCTCGATCCGCACCTCGATGTGGAGGACGCGGCGGCGCGGATGGCACGGACCAGCTCCGCGATCAAGCGGGTCCTCCTCGATCAGCGATACGTGTCCGGAGTGGGCAACATCTACGCCGATGAGACCCTCTGGGCGGCGCAGCTGCACCCGGAGGTGCCGGCGAGCTCACTCGCCACCGAGATTCTGGCGCAGGTGATCGCCCGCTCGGCCGAGGTGATGGGCGCCGCCGTGGCGGTGGGCGGCACGAGTTTCGATTCCCTCTACGTGGACACGGAGGGGGAGTCCGGCTACTTTGCCCGGGAGCTCCGCGCCTATGGGCGTGCGGGCGCTCCGTGCCGCCGGTGTGGGACACTCGTACAGAAGCTTGTGGTTGGCGGACGTGCCACGTACATGTGCCCACGGTGTCAGGCTCGTGGCGCGAACCCTGTCGGACGGATGGTGAGGTTGGAGCGGTGACCGAAGACAACAAGACACGCGAGATTCGGGTGATGATCGTGGACGACCACGAGATCGTGCGCCGTGGGATCTCGGAGATCGTGGACAGGGCAGAGGGCCTCGTGGTGGTGGCCGAGGCCGGGACCGTGGCCGAGGCGCTGCGGCGTGCCGAGCTCGTCCGGCCGGAGGTCGTCCTCGTGGACCTCCAACTCCCGGATGGTACGGGGATCGACATCATCACCAAGCTGAGGGAGACCGTCCCCACGGCGAGCCCGATCGTCCTCACCTCGTTCGATGACGACGACGCGCTCTCCGAGGCACTCCATGCGGGAGCCAAGGCCTACCTGCTCAAGACCGTGCGCGGTGCCGAGATCGCGGAGGTGGTGCGCGCCGTTGCCTCCGGCCGGACCCTGCTCGATGAGCGCACTGTTACCCGCCGCCGCGCAGACCACGGCGACCCCACGGCGCACCTGACCCCCTCCGAGCGCCGCGTGCTCGACCTCATCGGCGACGGCATGTCCAACCGGGAGATCGGCGACCGCCTCGGCGTGGCCGAGAAGACGGTGAAGAACCACATCACCTCCCTGCTCGCGAAGATGGGGCTCCAGCGCCGCACCCAGGCCGCCGCGTGGGTGGCTGGCCAGCGCGCCTCCAGTTGGCGCCAGTAGCGGCACCTCGCACGTTGGCCAGCCCGGAGCGGCTCCCCGGGCCTAGGTGAGCGGAACCTGCCAGCGGAGCAGGGAGCCGTGGACCTGATCCGAACGCACGAGTGAGAACGTGCCGTGGTGGCGGCGCGCGCGCGCCGCAAGGTTGTCGAGGCCGGAGCGGCGGGACTGTTCGAGCGGCACACCCACTCCGTCGTCCTCCACCTCCACGAAGACGTGGCCCGTGGGGCCCGAACCATCAACCGTGATGCGCACCTGCACGGAGGAGGCGCGCGCGTGGCGGGCGGCGTTCGAGAGTCCCTCGCGCACCACGGCCACCAGGTCGTCCGCGATGTCCGCGTCAACGCGGGAGTCCACCGCGTCCAGCAGGGCGGCGTCCTCGGCGTCGTCCTTCACGGCCACACCGTCCACCGTGAGCACGAGGGAGGGGGCGAACCCGAGGGCGGTCCTCCCGATCGAGGCCTCGCGGCGGAGCCGTTCCACCAGTACCACGGCCTCGTCCAGGTCCCGGAGGGACTGCACGATCGCGCGGATCTGCCGCACGGACTCGTCCACCGAGTTGAGCGCCTCCTCCATCACGCAGGCGAGGTCGCCGCGGCCCTCGGAGGTGAGGCGCTGGCGGGCGCCATCGAGCTGCATGCCGGTGGCGAACAGTTGCTGGATGGCGAGGTCGTGGAGGTCCCGGCCGATCAGTTGGCGCTCACCCAGGAGGTTGGAGAGGTCCTCTGAATGCCGGGCGGCGGCCAGTTCGAGTGCGAGGGCTGCCTGCACTGCGAGGGCCTCGGCCATGGTGAGGTCGGAGGGTTCGTACTCGGGGCGGCCCAGGTCCCGCAGCAGGATGATGACGCCCAGGCCGGCGCCGCGTATCTGCATGGGCGCGTACATGGCGGGCCCGAAGGAGCGGAGCTGGGGCACCCGCATCGGATTCGCGCGGCTGAGGGAGTCCACAATCACGCCCACGCCCTCGCGGAGCACCGTGAGCGCCCGGCCGTTCGGGGGAAACTCCACCCCGATCAGTTCGTGCGCCCGGATACCCACCGCGATCTCGCACGCCCACGTGTCTCCCACGCTGGGAAGCACGATCAGGCAGGTCTCCGATTCGGACACCTCGCGGACCTGCTGGGCGATCATCTGGAGGGCCTCCTCCTCCTCGGTGCCCTCCAGGAGCGTGGTGGTGATGTGCTGGGAGACCCGCATCCACCGCTCGCGATTGCGGGACTGCGCGTAGATGCGCGCGTTGGCCACCGCCACGCCGGCGGCCTTCGCGAGCAGGTCCACGTCCTCCACGTCCTCTGGGGTGAAGCCGCCGTCCTTGTCCGCCAGGTAGAGCCGCCCGAACACCTGCTCGTTGATGCGCAGCGGCATGCCAAGGAAGGTCCGCATATCCGGGTGTCCCTCCGGCCACCCCCCGAACGACGGGTGCGTGGTCAGGTCCTCCAGGAGGAGGTGGCCGTCCACCGGGATCGCGCCGAGCACTCCGTGGCCGCGGGGCGGGTGGGGCATCTGGGCCACGGTCTCTGCATCCATGCCGTGGTGCACGAACACCACCGTGTGGCCTGCGTTGTCCAGCACGCCGAGCGCGCTGTAACGGGCTCCGGTGAGGCGCGCCGCAGCGTCCACGAAGTCCTGGAGCACGTCCGGCAGATCGAGCTGGCTGGTGAGCTCGAGCGCGGCCTTCATCAGCCGGTACTTCACCTACACCTCCGTTGCGGCTCCACGGTAGTCCTCCGAGCGGGCGAGGAGCTGGTGGTGGCTCCCGCGGTCCGCCACCAAGGCTATCCCGTCCGGGCCCGCTTCCATGAGGAGGACCTCGTCCGCCTCCGCGAGGGCGCCCAGGTGGTGCGTGACCACCACGATCCCACGTGGCTTGCTGCCATCGGTGGGGTGTGCGAGCGCGAGCAGGTCGGTCATGAGCGCGTGTGCCGTCTCCGGGTCCAGGTGCTCGGCGGGCTCGTCCACGAGCAACAGGGGGGCGGGTGAGGCGAGGGCCCGGGCGATCAGGAGACGGCGTCGCTCGCCGCCGGAGACGTTCGAGGCATCCGAGTCGAGCAGGGTGTGCACGCCCTCTGGCAGGCCACGGAGCCAGCCGGCGAGTCCCGCTCGGTGGAGCAGGTGCCGCGCCTCCTCCTCGGTTACGTCCGCCCGGGCCACCCGGAGGTTCTCGAGCACGGTGGTGGCGAAGATGTGGGCGTCCTCGGCGGTCATGGTCACGTATCGGGCTGCGTCCTCCCGGCGCGCCTCGGCCAACGGGTGCCGGTCGAGTGTCACCTCTCCCTCTCGAGGTGGCAGGAGTCCTGCCAGCGTGGAGAGGAGGGTGGTCTTCCCGATGCCGCTGGCCCCCACCACGGCCACTGCGCGCCCCGGGGAGACGTCGAGGTCGATCCCGCGGGCCACCGTGGGCCCCTGCGGCCATGCCACGGAGACGCCGCACGCCTCGAGCCGCGGCGCCGCGTCCGCGGGGAGGTGCGCGTGGCGGGCATCCCCGCCGGAGGCGGAGTCGAGGAGCCCCATGATCCGCTCGGCTGCCCCCGCGGAGCGCACCAACTGGGTGGCGGCGGCGGGGAGGTTCGCGGTGGCCTCGAAGGCGGCGAGCGGCGTCAGGACGATCACTGCCAGCTCCACCGCCTCGAGGGTGCCGTTCGTCAGGGCCGGGATCCCCACCAGGATCGCGCCGAGCGTGGCGAGCGCCATCCCGAGCGTGTCCATCCCGGAGGCGAGCGCGGCCGGTCGCGCCGCATCGGCCCGGAGGCGGGTGAGTTGCGCCTCCTGGCGGGCGAGCTGCCCGCGCAGTACGTCGAGCCGCCCCCACACGGCCAACTCCGCGCCGCCGGAGACCATGGTGAGGGCGGTGGCCGCGAGCTCGGAGCGCTCCGCCACCTGGGCGAGTTCTGCGCGCCTGGCCGCCCGCGCGGCGAGGAACGGGCCCGCGGTGAAGGCGAGGAGGAGGCACGCGGCGAGGATCGCCGCGGACGCGGGGGAGAGCCACGCCATGAACGCCACGGTGCCGAGCGAGACCGCCCCACCCACGAGGACCGGCATGAAGCCGCGAACCACCACGTCTCCCACCGAGTCCACGTCGGCACCCGTGCGAACGAGCAGGTCACCCCTCCTCAGGCCCGCCACTGCCTCCACGGAGGAGTCGGCGAGCCGCTGGAAGACCTGTTGGCGGAGCGAGGCCATCCCGGCAAGGGCCACCCCGTGCGAGGTGAGCCGCTCCACGTAGCGCAGGACCGAGCGCGAGATACCGAACAGGCGCACGCCGGTGGAGGCCACCGAGAGGGTGAGCACGTGCGGCATCTGGGAGGCGCGAGCGATCAGCCAGGCTGAGGTGGAGGTGAGCGCCACCGAGGCGCCGAGGCCGAGCGAGCCAAGGAGCACGGCGAGCGCAACCCGGCCCCATCGGATGTCGAGGAGCGCCACGGCGCGGCGGAGCGCCCGGCGTTGCGAGCTGGTCAGCAGCATCACGCCACCTCGAGGTCGAGCGCGGAGGAGTCCACCTGCACCACCCGGTCAACGGCGCCCAGCACGCCGGGCCGGTGGGCGATGACCACGACCGTGCGGCCCGCGGCGGTCAGTGCCCGGACGGCGTTCGCCACCTCGGCCTCTGTGGAGGCATCGAGGTGGGCGGTGGGTTCGTCCAGCAGCACGAGTTGCGCGTCCGAGACGAGTGCCCGCGCGAGCGCGAGTCGCTGCCGCTGTCCCACGGAGAGGCCCACTCCTCCGTGCCCAATCGGTGTGGCCCACCCACCCGGGAGCTCCCCGACGACGGCGGCGAGCCCCGAGGCCACAGCGGCCGCTTCCAGCCGCTCGTCCGCCGCCACGTCGGACTCGTACTCGCCCGTCACGTTCTGGGCGATCGTTCCCGGGAGGATCGTGGGCCGTTGCGGCACCCAGGCGAGCTGCCGCTGCCAGGTGGTGGGGTCCACGTCGGCGAGATCCACGGACTGCCCGTCGCCCTCGAGCCGGACCGCACCGCGCGTGGGGGCGAGGAGCCCAAGCAGCACGAGAGCCGCCGTCGACTTGCCGGAGCCGGAGGGGCCCACGAGGGCGAGAGACGAGCCGGGCCCCAGCTCGAATGAGAGGTCGGACGGCGCGAGGAGTGAGCGTCCGGGAGCGGCCACGCCGACGCCGTCGAACACGATCCGGGTGGTGGTGAGCGGGGGAGCCGGGGAGGTGCCGCGCACGGGGGCCGGGGTCTCGAGCACACGGAAGGCGGCAGTGGCCGCCGCCATCCCATCGGAGCTTGCGTGGAAATGGGAGCCCACCTGCCGCAGCGGCATGAGCACCTCCGGGGCGAGCATGATCGCGGCGAGCCCGGTGGCGAGGTCCATCTGGCCGTACACGAGTCGCATCCCGGCCACCACGGCCACGAGCGCCACGGAGATGGAGGCCACGAACTCGAGGATCGCGCCGGAGAGGAACGCCACGCGGAGCGTGCCGAGGGTGGCCTCGTTGAAGGAGTCCGCGAGCATCCGCACCCGCTTCGAGGGGCCCTGCTCCCGGCCGAGCGCCTTCAGGGTGGCGAGCCCGCCGAGGAGGTCCATCACCTGGCCGCCGAGCCGGTCCATGGTGGCGAGGCGGCGGGAGGAGTAGGAGGCCGTCAGCACGCCCACGAGCCACATGAAGACCGGGATCATGGGGATGGCGAGTGTGAGGATGAGACCCGAGGTGAGGTCGGTGGCCCACAGCACCACCAGCGTCGTGGGCGTGAGGACCACGGCGAGGAGGAGTTGGGGGAGGTAGCGCTCGAAGTACGGTCCGAGGTCGTCGAGCCCGCGGGTGGTGAGCGTGACCACCTCCGCCGAGCGGGCGCCGTCGAGCCAGCGGGGACCCTGCGCGATCGCGTGGTCGAGCACCTGGCCCCGCAGGTCCGTGATGACCGCCTGGGAGGCGCGGTGGGCGTGGCGTTCCTGGAGGACCAGGGTGGCGATACGAGCCGCGAACACGCCGGCGAGGACGGCCACCAGCGGCGCCACCTGCGCCCACCCAGCGCTTCCGTCCACCACGGGACCCACGATGTGGGCGATCAGGAGCACCTGCGCCACGATCAGGGCGGTCAGGAGGACGCCCGTGGCCGCGGTGAACACGATGTAGGAGCGGGCCGCCCCGGCGTGCCGGAGCAGTCGGGGGTCGAGCGGCTTCATGGCGTCACTGTGTCACACGGCGAATCCGGAAACGCCCACCTGTCCGTCAGGCGTCCACCTCGGTGAACTCACGCGGGAGGCCTGCGGCAGCGTCCGGGATCTGCTGGGTGGAGATGCGCTTGCGGAACACCCAGTAGCTCCAGAAGGTGTAGCCGATCACGATCGGGACGAGCGTGAGTGCCACCACGGTCATCACGCCGAGCGTGTACTCCGAGGAGGCCGCCTGGGCGATGGTGAGCGAGTACGCCGAATCGATCGAGGACTTCATCACGGCCGGGTACATGGCGGCGAACACCCATGCCACGGCAGCGGCGATCGCGGTGGCGTTGAGGGCGAATGCGATGCCGTAGCGACGCAGCTGGGCAGTGGGGACCGTTCCCGCGAGGCATGCCGCGGCGATCACGAGCGGCACCCAGCCGAACCCGTTGCTGGAGTAGGAGAGCTGGCCCCACAGCACGAACACTGCAGCCACCACAGTGGTGCCGAGCGCGAACGGTCGGGAGAGTGCCTCGGCGCGCGCGCGAAGGTCCCCATCGGTCTTGAGGGAGAGGAAGAGCAGCCCGTTCGTGAGGCAGAGCGCTGCCGTCACCACTCCGCCGAGCAGGGTGAAGGGAGTGATCAGGGAGAAGAACCCACCCGTGAGCTGGTGCGAGGCGGCGTTGAGGGCGCCCTCCACGGCGGAGGGAGCCACCAGGGCGCCGTCGCGGCCCACAACCTCGATCGCCATCCCCTGGACCAGGTTGGCGAACGCCACACCCCAGAGCACGGCGGGG
>JAAZBW010000521.1 GCA_012513625.1 Actinomycetales bacterium
CCCCGCAGACGAGCGGTCACCCCCATCCGCGCCGCCGCCCCGAGCCGCGCCGCCGCCCTCAGCCGCGCCGCCGCCCGCACGCCAGCCGGCCAGCCGCGCCCGCCCCGTCACAGCGCCACCGTCCCCGGAGCGCCCGCCCCAACCGAAACCTCCGCAGCCGCCGGCCGCGGCAGGTCCGAATCGATCCCACCGGCAGGCAACTCGAATCCGTGCCGCGGGAGCGCCCGCCAGAGCGCCCGGGAGTACGGATGCCGCAGCGCCGAACCGTCGCCCGCGAACTGCGAGGGCACCGCCTGCTCCAGTGTCCGCCCGGCCCGGACCACCACCACGCGGTTCGCAATGGTCAGCGCCTGGTCGATGTCGTGGCTGACCAGGATCACCGCAGATCCAGAGTCCGCCAGCCCCCGGATATCGGCCAGCACCTCTGCGGCGGAAGACTCGTGCAACCCGGGCGTGGGCTCGTCGGCGAATATCAGCTGCGGCGCCGCCATGGTGGCCAACGCGAACAGCACCCGCCGCGCCATCCCGCCGGAGAGCTCGTGCGGGTAGAGCCGCATTACGGACGGTGCCATACCCCGCCGCTGCAGGGCCTCGGACGCCGCCCCGCGCGAGTCCGTGATTCCGGCCAGCTTCGCGGCCCGCCGCAACTGCGTCCCCACCCGCGAGAGTGGATCCAGGAACGCCGGCGACTGTGGCAGCAACCCCACCTCGTGCCCCGCCAGCCGGCGCCGCGCCCCGTGGTCCAGCGCGCGCCCGTGGAACCGCACCACGCCGGATTCCTCCGCGTTGGGCGGCAGCAGCCCCAGCGTGGCCATCCCCACGAGGCTCTTGCCCGCCCCGCTCTCGCCCACGATCGCGAGCACCTCACCCGCGTACGCCTCCAGGGACATGTCCACCACCGGCGTCACGGTCCGACGCCGGAGCCCCCTCTCGTACTGGTGGAAGCTGATCGCGAGGTGCTCGATCCGGAGCACGGGCCCGCCTGTCCGCATGTCACTCACAGGTGAAAACTCCTCGGATCCAGTAGCGCACGGAGGTTTTCCCCAATCGAGTCCACGAGCTTGACCACCACGAGCAGGCACAGCCCCGGCAGCAGCGCGAGCCACCACTGCCCGTTGGAGAGCGTGCCCATCGCCTCGGACAGCAGGATCCCGATCGCGGGTTGCGAGGGATCAATCCCGAGCCCCAGGAACGAGAGCGCCGCCTCGTGCAGGATCGCGTGCGGGAACATCAGCACCGTACCCACCAGGAAGTGGGGGAGCAGGTGCGGGAGGAGGTGGTGCCGCACCAGCTGCCACCACCCCGTCCCAAGCGCCCGCGAGCTGGCCACGTACTCCGACGCCATCACGGTGCGCGCCTTCGCCTGGAGCACGCGGGTGAGCGTGGGCCAGTGGGTGACCGCGATGGCAATGATCACCGCATTCGTGCCCCCGCCCATCGCGAACGTCAGCAGGATCAGCAGCACGAGGTGCGGCAGGGCGAGGAAGAAGTCCACCAGCCAGTTGACCACGGTCTCCGCCATCCGCCCGCCCGTGACCGCGATCGCCGCCAGCACCAGCGCAATCACACTCGACGACGCCGCCGCCACCGTCCCCACCACCAGGCTGAAGCGGAGGCCCACCAGCGTGCGCGCCACCATGTCCCGCCCGTAGCGGTCCGTCCCAAACCAGTCCGACGACGACGGGGGCTGGTTCACGTTCGACAGGTCCATGGCCCCGGCCGCACCCTGGAGCAGCTGTCCGGAGACGAGGACTGCCAGCAGCGTCAGGGCCGCCATCGCGATGAACACGAGGATGCGCGAGCGCCGGTCGGCGAGGACCCGCCGGGAGCCCCGGACGGCAGCGAGCCCACTACGGGGAGTGGGCGTCGTCGTCGTACTCATCGGGACCGACCTCCCAGCGAGACGCGCGGATCGAGGCGGCGGTGGATGATGTCGCCGATCATGTTGCCGGTGAACACGAACAGCGTGGTGAACAGGGCGATCCCCATCAGCAGGGGCACGTC
>JAAZBW010000522.1 GCA_012513625.1 Actinomycetales bacterium
GTTCCTGGTACCAGGCCTCACCATCCGTGTCACCAACAACCGGGCAGACTTCACGCCGCAGGAGGTCTACTCCGAGCCGGTGGAGGCAGAAGGTGCCGCCAGCCTCGCCGCGCCGAGCGCCGATTCGGCGGACGAGGCCGGTGGACCGATCGCCAACCCGGACGCACTGTTCTCCGAGGAAGCGGCCCTCACGGCGCGGGAGCCGGAGACGGATCCTCGCACCGAGGAGTTCCTCCACCACGGAGGTATCACTGACTTCGTGGACTACCTGGCGCCGGACAACCCCGTGACCGAGACCTGGCGCCTCACGGGTACCGGCACCTACACGGAGACGGTCCAGCAGCTCGACTCCAAGGGCCACCTGCGGCCCCGAGAGGTGGAGCGCACCTGCACCGTGGATGTGGCGCTGCGCTGGGGGACCGGCTACGAGTTCGTGGGCAAGAGCTTCGTGAACATCATCGCCACCCCCAAGGGCGGCACCCACGTGGCCGGATTCGAGCAGGCGCTCGTCAAGTCCATCCGGAAACACATCGAGGGCGCATCCCGGCGGTTCAGGCTGACGGCGCGCGATGCCCGGATCGAAAAGGACGATGTGCAGGCCGGACTGACCGCCGTGGTGACCGTGTCCGTGCCGGAACCCCAGTTTGAGGGGCAGACCAAGGAGGTGCTGGGCACCGGACCGGTGCGGCAGGTGGTCACGCGGGTGGTGGAGACGGAGCTGGAGAACATCTTCGGATCCACCCGGAAGGTGTGGAGGGACCAGGCGGGCCTCGTGCTGGAGAAGATCGTGGGGGAGATGCGCTCCCGCGTCTCTGTTCGGATGCACAAGGAGATCACGCGGCGGAAGAACGCGCTCGAGACATCCTCCCTACCCGCCAAGCTCTCGGACTGCCGGACGGACGATGTGGGGAGGAGTGAGCTGTTCATCGTGGAGGGTCAGTCCGCCCTCGGCACCGCGAAGGACGCCCGCAACTCCGAGTTCCAGGCGCTCCTCCCGATCCGCGGCAAGATCCTGAACGTCCAGAGGACCTCTCCCACCGATATGTTGCGCAACGCGGAGTGCGCCTCGATCATCCAGGTGATCGGAGCCGGATCCGGTCCTTCGTTCGATCTGGACCAGGCCCGTTACGGCAAGGTAATCCTCATGACGGACGCCGACGTGGACGGCGCTCACATCCGCACCCTCCTCCTCACCTTCTTCTTCAAGTACATGCGTCCACTCGTGGAGGAGGGCCGCGTCTTTGCCGCGGTGCCGCCACTCCACCGCGTGGAGGTTCCGGGAGCCGGGCGTCGCCAGGGTGAGGTGATCTACACGTATTCGGAAGCCGAGTTGCACCAGGTGCTCGCGCGGATCGAGAAGCAGGGCCGCAATTACAAGAACCCCATCCAGCGGTACAAGGGTCTCGGCGAGATGGATGCGCACCAGCTCGCTGAGACCACGATGGAGCCGGCGCACCGAACCCTCCGCCGCATCACGGTGGCGGACGAGGCGACTATCCAGCGCATTGAGAACGTGTTCGACCTCCTCATGGGAAGCGAGGTGGCACCGCGCAAGGAGTTCATCGTCTCCGGAGCCTCCCGCGTGAGCCGTGAGGCCATTGACGCGTGAGCGGATGGGGCCCTGATCGGCCGGGCACCGTAGGATCGTGACCGTGGAAGCCATCCCTCTCGCCGCGATTGAGCGCGTTCCCGTGCCCGGGGGACACCTCGGCCTCACGTGGTCCTCAGCGCCGGGGGTGGCAGTGGACGAGCTGGTGGAGCTCGCCGAGCTGGCGAACCA
>JAAZBW010000523.1 GCA_012513625.1 Actinomycetales bacterium
GAGGGTGAGGAGCGGCCGGTAGAGCAGCAGCGATCCGGCCAGCACCACGGCCGCGAACAGCGCCAACATGAGGATGTCCTCGCCGGTGACCCCGAGCGCATCGCCAAAGAGGATCGCCGTGAGGCTCCCCGTGTAGGAGTCCGATTTGGAGATGATCACCACGCCGAGCGCCAGCATGCCCACAAACAGCAACCCGATCCCCGTGTCCTCGCCGAGCGTGGTGGAGCGGTGGATGTACTCGATACCCGCCACCATCACCACGGCCGCGATGGCGGCGCCGATGTAGGGCGAGAAGTCGAAGATGATCGCGGCGGCAATTCCGGGGATCACGGCGTGTACGAACGCATCGCCAAAGAACGTCATCCCGCGCAGCACCAGCCACACGCCCACCACGGAGGTCATCAGCCCGGTGATGAGGCCGCCGATGAGCGCGCGCTGTTGGAAGCCCAGCATGAAGGGCTCGAGCAACCAGTCCACAGCGGCCTAGCCTAGGGTTTCCACGATCAGGCGGGCGTTGGTGCGCATCATGCCCGCGTAGGTCTCGGCGTCCGATCCCTCGGGGCCGAGAGAGCCCTCGTAGAGCTCCACCACCCGGACATCGCCCACCTCGCTCGCGACAGCGTCGATCAGGCGCGTGGCACCCGCGTTGTTCGAGAAGATCGCGGGAACGCCCGTTTCCCGGACGGTGGCCACGAGCGCGGCGAGTTGGTCCGAGGAGGGCTCGGCGTCCGTGGAGCCTCCCGGGATCACCACGCCCACCTGTTCGAAGTCGTACGCGTCCGCGAAGTAGCCCCACGACTGGTGGTCCGTGACCAGCCTGCGGTTCTGCGGCACGATGGGGGAGAGGATCTCCGCGATCTCCACGTGCAGGGCCTCGAGCTCTGCGGATACCTCGGCGCCGCACGCGCCGTACGCGTTCTCGCCGGTCACGGCCGCGAGCTCGTCCCCGATGATCTCGGCCGCCCGCGCCATGCGGGAGGCATCCAGCCAGATGTGGGGATCGTCGCCCGAGTGGTCGTGCTCATCGGCGACGACGTTCCCCGCGCCCTCGTCGTCATGCTCGCCATCCGCGTGGTCGCCGTCCGCGTGGTCGCCGTCCGCATGCTCGCCATCCGCATGCTCGCCATCCGCGTGGTCGTGCACCCCGCCCGCGAACGGGATCGGGTCCACGAGCGGCGCGATCTCGATGATGTGCGCACCGTCCAGTTCCGCGTTCTCGATCGCGGTGGACATGCCGGCCTCGAGACCGAGTCCGTTCACGATCACGAGCGGTACTCGCGTCATCTCCGCGATCTGCGCGGAGGATACCGCGAACTCGTGGGGATCGGCGCCGGGGGACATCAGGCTGCGTACGCTCCCGCCTGCACACCTCGCCACCTGGTCCGCGACGTCCGCCAGCTGGGTGGTGGTGGCAATCGCCACCAGTTCACCGGCTCCGTCGACGCCGGAGCTCGCCCCACCCCCGTCCGTGACCGTTCCGCCGGTGGCCGCGCCGCCGCCGCTCGGGTCCGTGCCGCCGCCACCCCCCGAACAGGCGGCGAGCGCCAGGGTGAGAGCTGCGAGCGCAGCGACGGAGCGAAAGCGCATGAGGCATCCAATCGACCGGTAATGGGAATCATTATCAATAATAGGTGGCGTGAGGCATCCCGTGCAACCTCGATCCGAGTGTCCACCAATGACAATGCGGTTTGCCATCGAAACATGCGCTCGGTGGCCCTCAAGGGGCGTCATTCTCGGTGGCAACATGCATTCCCGTGCCTGGGAGGCGGGAAGTGCGCCATGTCCCGTCACTGCTCAGATTCATCCTGTCCGGAAACTGGCTGACTACAGCCATTTTCCGGACACAATGATTCTCGCGTCCGGCCCCCCGAGGAGAAGACGGATCCCGGCAGCTGATCAGTCCTCGTACGCCACCCCGGCTGCGTCGAAGGCGTGGCGGAAGGCCACCAGGACGTCGTCGGAGAAGAGGACGAACCGAACCTCCTCGATGTCC
>JAAZBW010000039.1 GCA_012513625.1 Actinomycetales bacterium
GAACTCCGTGCTGGCCACGCCCGCCCAGCTGGATTCCCTCGAGCATGCCTCGGAGTACTACATCCGCAACCGGACGACGGCGGGGCTGCAGAAAGGGGACTGGATGTCATCCGTGGCCCTCGTCTCCCAGCCCGAGTCCGGGGTGATCGGGGCGAGCGACCTCGAGGAGGGGCGCCGCGCCGCCTCGGAGTACGAGATCACGCTCTCGCGCACGCTCGCGGACCGGCTCCGGGTGGCCCCCGGGGATACGGTGGAGCTGCTGGGGATCGGTTTCGACCCGGAGACGTTTGCCACCACCACCTACTCCACCTCGATCTTCTACGAGGTGGTGGGGATCACGGGGGTCACCAACGAGGACCTGTGGGGGGTCTTCGACGCGCACCTGCCGGCTGCCTCGCTCGAGAGGGTTGACGCGTTCCTCGACGAGGAGAACGTGTGGACCGAGGCGGTGTACGTCGCCACTGACGATCCGGAAGCCCTCGAGGACGAACTGCGCGCTGCCGGATGGGTGACGGAGTTCCACTCCGCCGACCAGAAGGCAGAGGCGGTCTTCCAACAGTTCACGGGGATGTCGAACCCCATCACCACGCTGTCCGTGCTCTTCTCCCTGATCGCCCTCGGCGTGGCGGGCCTCGTGGTGGGGAACACCATGCAGGTGCTCGTGAGCCAACGGGCCACCCTGATCGGCATGCTCCGGTCCGTGGGCGCCACCCGCGGTCAGGTTCGCAGTGCTGTCCTGTTGGAAGCGGCCGTGATCGGCACAGGTGGCGGCCTCGCTGGTGCAGCCCTTGGCCACATCCTCGTGGCGCTCGCCCTCGCCGTGGTGGAGCGGACCGAGTGGGCTACCTGGGATACCAACCTGCGCCTGGAGTGGCCGGCCCTCGTGGTGCCGGTGCTGAGCGGCATCCTCGTCACGATCGCGGCATCCTTCCTGCCGGCGCGGGTCGCCGCCTCCGTTCGTCCGCTCGCGGCCGTGCGTCGCGTCACCTCGCCGCGGAATGCGCCGTCCAGCTCCACCTACCTCCTCGGGTTCATGCTCGTGGTCCTCGGACTCGCCACCGCGCTCGTTGCCCTCACCGTGCGCGCCACGCTGGGCGTCTCGATGGAGGGGGATCTGAGCCCGCTAATCGGGCTCGCCGCGCTCGGTGTGGGTATCTTCGGGATCGGCCTCCTGACCACCTCTCCCGCGCTGTTCCCGTGGATCGGGCGGGCGGTGGGCGCCGTGCTGCAGCGGATCGCCCCCAAACCGCTGCAGTCACCGGTCCGGCTCGCGCGCACGAACCTCGGGGCGAACACCCGGCGCACAGTCGCCACCTCGAACGCGCTGCTAGTGGGGGTTGCACTCGTCACCCTGCTCGTCACCGGGACCTCCACCTCCCGCGCCTCGCTCGGCGCGGTTTCGGCCGGACTGCAGCCCGTGGACGTGGTGGTGAACTCCTCGAACCCTGCCAAGCTCACGATCCCCGCAGACACGGTCGCGGAGATCGCCGGGATCGAGGGGGTGGAGGCAATCGCCCCACTGTGGAGCGCCGGCCTCGTCCTCTCCAGCGCGAACGAACTCTTCTCCACGAGTCTCGAGGTGCTGATCGCCGATCCCGACTCGCTCGGCGAGGTCTCCTATTCTGCCGATCTGCTCACCGCTGCGGACGAGGGTGCGGTGGTACTCGACTCCAGCTGGGGGATGGGCACCGAGACGTCCGTGAATGTGTGGATCGACCCGAACTTCTACAGTCCCGAGTCCCAGTGGGATACCGCGGGACCGTTCGTGGACAGCTCGGTCCCTGCCGAGGGCGCCCGGGTGACCAGCCTCGAGGCGGTGACGCGGGCCGCCCCGCTCGGCACCGCGATGGTCACCACCTCCACAGCGGAACGGGTGGGCATCGACACCTCCGCCGAGCCGACGCAGCTGTGGATCCGCACGGAAGAAGGACGGGTGAACGAGGTGGCGCGCGCGGTGGCGATCGCCCTGCCGGCGGACGAGGAGTACGGGCTCGATTCGTTCTATATCTCCTCGCCGGGTGAATACCGGATGAAGACCGATGACGCAATTTCCACGGTGGTGACGGCGGCAGCCGGCCTGCTCGCGATCTCGATCCTCATCGCGCTCGTGGGCGTGGTGAACACCCTCGCCCTCTCCGTGTTCGAGCGGCGCCGCGAGATCGCCCTGCTCCGCTCAGTGGGCCTCACCCGGCGGCAGTTGCGGGCCTCGCTCGCCATCGAGGGCCTCATCATCACCACCGTGGCCACCATCCTCGGGATCGTGGTGGGTGGCGCCCTCGGAATCGGAGGATCCCTCGCCCTCTTTGCGGGCAGTGCGGGGACCCGGCTCGTGATCCCCTGGGACGCGATCGCCATCATTGTGTGCTTCGCGCTCGTGGCGGGCCCACTCGCCTCTGCGCTGCCGGCCCGCCAGGCCCTGCGGGCCGCGCCTGTACAGGCCCTCGCCGAGGAGTAGTCTCCCCAACCGCTGTTGGTGGTGGGCTGTCCACAGGTGATGACCGCCGCGCGTCCGCCGTCCCCGCGTGGGTGCTTGGCTCGGGTCCATGCCCACTCCACTCCTCCTCGTTGCCGCGGGAGGACCCCTCCTCGGCATGTCGTGGACCCTTCGGGGCACCATGAGTATTGGCCGCGAGGGAGATGTTGCCATCGACGACCCCCATCTCGGCCGCCGCCAAGCCAGTGTCCGCTACCGCGGTGGCCGGGTTCGCGTCCGGCACGACGGCGGATCCAACCCGACCCTCTTGCGCTGGGGTCCGCTGGCGGTGCGGTGTCCCACGCGCTGGGTGTCAATCCCACGCCGGGTGCGCCTCTGCCTCGGCGAGGGAGTCTTTCGGGTGGTCCCGCTCTCGGCCGGCCTCGCCCGGGAGGCGCGGCCCTTCCCGCTCCGTGCGCTCCTCCCGCTCGCCCTCATGGTGGCCATGGTGCCCTTCGTGCTTGGCGGCCCGGCGTGGCGCTACGCCCTCCTCGCCCTGCCGCTCGTGGGCATGCTGACCCTGCTTGGCTCCTCGCGCGGGGGCCGCATCCGGGGCCGGCGGCGCGGTCACCTCCCCCACGAGATCAGCCAGGCCGCTCGGGAGGGGCGCGCGTTCCACACCGAGCCCGTCCTGCCGCGCCGGCCCCGGATCCTGCGCAGCGGGGAACTGAAGGGAACCGGCTGGGGTGTGGGCACGGAGGAGGAGGCGTGCTGGCTCGCCGGATTCCTCGCCACCCACAACGATCCGGGAGTCCTCACGGTCTCCTCGCCCTGGCTCACCACACAGGGTGACGGGCTCCGGGTCCGGTTTTCACCCCACGCCACGGGCGGCCCCAGCACGGAGGAGGCTCTCGTCACCTGGGGTGGGCGGATGCCGGGCTGGGCAGTGGCCGTCCGGCTCCGCGGCCGGGCCTCCCCCGCCTGGGCCGAGTCCCTGCAGGGCACCGCCTCCGGCGGCGGCGTCCCGGAGGTGGTGGAGGTGCAGGAGACGGTGTACTCGACGCGGGGGCTCGCCCGCGCGTGGGAGAAGCCGGGTCTCGCGGTACTCCTCGGCGCAGACGCAGGAGGCGGCGTCGTCGTCAATCTCGTGGGTGACGGCCCCCACGCGCTGGTGGCGGGGACCACGGGGGCGGGCAAATCGGAACTCCTGACCACGTGGGTGCTCGGTCTCGCGGCGGCGGCACCACCCTCGCACCTGACGCTGGTACTCGTGGACTTCAAGGGTGGCGCCGCCTTCGGGCCGCTCACGGCACTGCCACACTGCGCGGCCGTGCTGACCGATCTGGATCCGGGCGGGACCCGCCGGGCGCTCGCCTCGATGCGGGCCCTGCTCCGGCAGCGGGAGCGGCTCCTCCACGAGGCCGGGTGCCGGGACATCGGAGAGCTTGAAGCCCTCCGGCCCGGCAGCATGCCGCGGCTCGTGCTCGTGGTGGACGAGTTCCGCGCCCTCGCTGACGATCATCCGGAGATCATGGACCAGCTCCTCCGGCTCGGCGCCCAGGGACGCTCTCTCGGGGTGCATCTGATCGTGGCCACGCAGCGTCCGGCAGGTGCGGTGGGGCCGGACCTGCGGGCCAACATGCCGCTGCGGATCTGCCTGCGGGTGGCCGAGGTGGGCGACTCGCACGATGTGCTCGGCAGCGGCGCAGCGGCGTCCCTCCCCCGGATCCCCGGGCGGGCACTGCTGGGCCCGGACGGGCCCCGCGAGTTCCAGGTGGCGTGGTCCGGGGATGCGTCGGCCGTGCTGGAGGCCGTGGGCGCGGTGCGGGCGGCTGCGCCGGCGGTGGCGGTGGAGCCGCTGTGGCTGCCGCCCCTGCCGGCGCAGATCCCACACGGAGCATTCGCCGGCACCGTGGTGGCAGTCGCAGACCTTCCGGACGAACTGGCGCGGCTGCCGGTTCCGCTGCCGCCCACGGGCCTCCTCCTCGCAGGGCCGTCCCGCTCGGGTCGCACCACGGCGGCGCTCCGAATGGTGGGCTCCGCCCTCGAAGGTGGCCACGAGGCGTGGCTGGTGACGGCCGACCGTCAGGTGGTGGAGGGACGGTGGGGTGGCGCCGCGGGACTGTATGGCGGCGCGCTCGGCGCCACGCAGGTCCGGCTCGTGGGCGCGCTGCTCGAGCACGCCATGGCCGGACCACGGCGCACAGTGGTGTTCGACGACGTGGAGATCTGGATGACCGCCCACGATCACCTGCACGGGGTGGGATCGGCCTCGCAACTGCTAGCGGCGGCGTGCCGGTCGATCGCGGCCGCAGGATCCCGGCTGGTGGTGGCAGCGGGCCCGGATGCTCCGACTGCTCGGTGGGCCGCGAACCTTCCCACTGTGGTGCTGGCCGGCACGGACGAGGCCTCGGCGATGCTGGCCGGTGTGCCGCGCGCGGCTGCCACCTCGCTGCAGGTGGGCATGCCAGGGCGCGCCGTCTGGCTGCCGGAGGCGCGCGAGGTCCAGTTCGTGCAGCCGCCCGCGGCCCCTCCGCGCCACGCGGGGGCGGCACGGGCCTTCGTTCCGTTGCCGGGGCCCCGTGCGCTGCCGGCGCGGGATGGTGCCGTGGTGTTCGGGTGGGGAGGCGATCCGGTGGCACCCGTGGCCGTCTGCGCGGACCGACACCTCGTGATCGTTGGGCTCGGCCCCGAGCGCGAGAAGGCCGAGGCTCTCCTGGCGCCGCAGCGGCAGGGAAGGCCGGGAGGAGATGGCGTGGCCGCAGGCGGCGCCGGTGGGGCGCCAGATTCTCACGTCCCACGAGAGGCGCCGCTCATGCTGGCCGTCACTCCCCAGGTGTGGTCTACCGGGTGGTCGGGTGATCTGGGCAGGGTGCGCGATTCCGCGGCTGTGCTGGTGGTGCGCCCGGACCTGGTTGGATCCCCATCCGGACTCCGGCTGGGCTCCGCACTCGAACCCGGCGGGGAGGGATACGCCGTCCTGGTGCTCGATGGTGTGGCAACGGCGCTCCGTCTCGCCTCAGTCGTCGAAGATCTCCGAACGCCGGTCCTGGATGAACTCCCGCGAGGTCGGGAGCGCGAGCAGGACGAGCGCGAGCACCGAGGAGGCGACCGCGACCCACGCGGCGAGACCCGTCAGCCGCGCGATGGTGATGAAGGAGAAGACCAATAGCATGTGCCAGGTGATGAGCACGCTGCGGGCCCACGGCCGCGCCCGAAGGAGCTGCCCGGAGGTGAGCACGGCGATCACCATCACCATGAGCCAGAAGATGTGCAGTCCCACATCCCGGAATCCGCCGTCAGGGCCAAACAGCTCCACGAGGGCCGTCACGATCACAGCCAGCACCTGAAGGACCGTGATTCCGGCGACCGCCCGGATTGCCGATGGTGAGGGAGGAAGTGAGGCCATGGGCCGATCCTAGTGATCCCCGCAGGTGGTGTGCGCACGTGCACCCCACCGTAGCTCGGTGAACAGCGGGTGATCGTTTTGTGAGCAACCTAACCAGCCCACTTCCACCTGATCCCTTGTGCCCGGTTCAGCGCCATGCAAATGTTAATTACCGCGCCTTGGTAGGTGCGGATTTTTAGTGCATCGACGTGAAAACGTCATATCGGCTCAAAGGAGCAGGAGTACCCATGGATTGGCGCCACCGTGCCGCGTGTCTGACGGAGGATCCCGAGCTGTTCTTCCCAATTGGGAACACGGGACCAGCCCTCCAGCAGATCGAGGAGGCCAAGGCCGTCTGCCAGGCATGCCCCGTGGTCGATACGTGCCTCAAGTGGGCGATCGACTCCGGGCAGGACGCCGGCGTCTGGGGCGGGCTTTCCGAGGATGAGCGCCGCGCGCTCAAGCGCCGGACCGCCCGCGCACGCCGCGCCAGCTGACGCGCACCCTCCAGCAGCTTCGGGCGGGGCACCCTTCGGGGTGCCCCGCCCGTTTCTGTTCCCGGAGCATGCGACCTCCAAGAACTTCGGGCACACACTCGACGGGGGTGGTACGGGACCTTAACCACACACTCGACGGGGGTTTGGCGGAACCTCAACCACACACTCGACGGGGGTTTGGCGGAACCTCAACCACACACTCGACGAGGGTTTGGCGGGACCTCAACCACACAGTCGACGGGGGTTGGGCGCTAGGCCAGGTGGGCGTGCAGAGTGACATCCGTGCCGCCACCCGGCGCGGCGGCCCAGCCAATCGTGCCCCGCAGCTCGGCGGCCACGAGGGTGCGCACGATCTGCGTTCCGAGGCCGCTGCCGGGCCCCTGGCCCTGGAGTCCCTCCCCGTCGTCGATCACGTGGAGCTCGAGGTCGTCACCGTTCCTGCTGGCGGTCACGGTCACCGTGCCGGACTGGTAGCGCAGCCCGTGCTCCACTGCGTTCGAGACGAGTTCGGTCACCACCACGGCGAGCGAGGTGGCCACCGACGAGGGGATCATCCCCACCAACCCCTCAACGTGCGTGGTCACCCTCGACTCACGGCGCGCCACATCGGCGGCGAGGGAGAGGATCCGGTCGAGCAGGACGTCGAAGTCGACGGTCTCTGTGATCGTCTGGGAGAGGTTCTCGTGCACGATCGCGATGGTGGCCACCCGCCGCTGCGCCTCCGCGAGCGCCACCTTCACCTCGGGCGATTCGGAGCGCCGCGACTGGAGCCGCAGCAGCGCCGAGACGGTCTGGAGGTTGTTCTTCACCCGGTGGTGGATC
>JAAZBW010000040.1 GCA_012513625.1 Actinomycetales bacterium
CCGCCACCCGCGGCACCCGAACCGCCGGCAAACCCGGCACCGCCGGATCTCCACCGCGAGCGGAGGGGGAGAGTGCGGAGTCGCCAGGGGAGGCGGCCGAGCCGGAAGAGGATGCCCCCGAGCCTTCAGACGCCGAAGCCGCCGCTCCCCCGCTGCCCGGCGCAGACTCACGCCGGGCGCCAGCCCCGGCACCGCCAGACACGTGGACAGCCGGGCTGCCGGCGGTGAGGACCTCGGTCATCGCCACCAGCGCGTCCGCACGGCGGGCGTTCTGGAACACCTGCCCGTCGGTGCCGTTCTTGCGCCGCTCCCGCCGCTGCGACTCCACATACGCATCCACGACGTTCATAAACGGCTGCGCCTCCAGATACGGCAGTGAACCCGCGAGGCGGAACGAACCGTCACCGTCGTCGTCGAACGCCAAAAACCGGCGCGAAACGGCCCGGCGACGCTCCTCCTCCAACCGGCGCATCTCCGCCTCCCGGGACTCGCCCGTCTCCGGACGCACCGCCTCCAACACCTGCCGCCGCAAATGACGGATACTCCCCGCCGGAGTCGTCGCCGCCTTCACCAGCAGCAGCTCCTCGGCCAGTTCCTTCTGGGCGTCATCCAGGTCCCGGGGCAGGTCCTTCATCACCTGGGTGATCGCCTTCGCCTGCTCCACCCCGATCTCGCCCTCCAGCGCGGCCGCCTTCACCTTCGCCCGCGAAGCCACATCCTTCGCCCCCAGCACATCCTTCGTGGCCTCCCGGATCGAGACCCGCCTGTCCTGCGCCAACCACGACGTCAATGGCGTCCCCGCCACCACCTGCGAGGAACCCGCCCCATCCGCCTCCGCCACCAACGCGGTCGCGAGCCCCTCCACCCGCCGCCGCACATCCTTCACCAGGCGCACCCACTCCAGCCGCTCCTCATGCGACGCCGAAACCCGCGCTCCGTGGTCCACTGCTTCGAGCGCAGCCAACACCGACCGGAGGACCTCCCCCGTCGAAACCGATGCCTGACCCGTGCGCACAACCCCCACGCTAGAGACGAGGTCTGACACGAACACCCGTTCGAACGACATCCACAGATGTGAGCTAGGACACACTTCCGGCAAGGGGCCGGAAGTGTGCCCGGGAGGGGTGCGGGGCCAGGTCTACGCCACACAGTCGACGGGGAGGGGTGCCGAGGAGAGGACCAGGGAGGGGTGCCGAGGAGAGGGCGAGAGGGCAGCGGCGCGAGGGGGCGAGCAGCGGGCGGCGGGGGCCGATGGGGAGGGGGTCCGGTCTACGGCACACAGTCGACGGAATAGCTGCCGGGCCGCCGACTTTCGGCACACAGTCGATGGTGATTCTGCGGGATTTTAACCACACAGTCGGCGAATGGGGGGCGGCGGGCGGGAGGGGGCTCGCTAGCTAGCTAGCTCGGCGTGACCGCGAGCCCCCACGGCGCGAGCACCGCCAGCAGGATCGCGAGCGCGAGCAGCATTGCCACATCGAATGTGCGCCCGCGGGCCGTGAGCACGTGCCGCTCCCGCGCGGCCACCCGCAGCACGGCGGCGGCCACGCACCCTCCCGCGAGCACCCACGCGGCCGCCCGGGTGTCCGCGAACCAGGCAGTGGCCGCCACGGCCACGATGAGGATGCTCACCGCGATGGCGCTCGGCTTCCGCCAGGTTGGGAACATCACCCATTCACACTAGCGGGGGGAGAATGGTGCCCATGCCCTCCCGCCCCGACGTCCTGATTATCGGAGGCGGCCTTGCCGCCTCCGCCCTCGTCACTGCGCTGCGTGCGCGTGGCTTCACGGGGGCCATCACGGTGGCGGGCGCCGAAGAGGGCCCCGCCTACGATCGTCCACCGCTCACCAAGCAGCTCCTCACCCGCACCACGCCCTCCCTGCTCTCCGATCAGTTCGGGGTGGCAGGGGCAGAGTGGCGGGGAGGCCTGCGCGCCACCTCGCTGACTCCGCTCCCCGACGGCGGAGCCTCGGTTTCGTTCGATCCCCAACTTCCGGCCGGAGGCGGCAGGGACGCGGTCTCGTCCGGGGACCACGGGAGCGCGGTCTCGGCCGGAGGCGGCAGGGACGCGGTCTCGCCCGCGGCCTTCCCACGGCTCGATGCACCGCAGGTGGTCCTCGCCACGGGCGCCGGGCCCGTGGTCCCCCGGGGCTGGGACGGGGTCTCCACGATCTCCACGTGGGAGGACGCGGCCGCTCTCCGGCAGCGCCTCGCACCCGGAGCGCGCCTCGGGATCGTGGGCGCCGGGTGGCTCGGACTCGAACTCGCCTCCTCTGCGGCCGCCGCTGGGGGCGAGGTCACGGTGCTGGACATGGCGCCCGCGCCACTCGGGCAGGTGGTCCCACCGGCGGTCTCCTCCCGCGTCGCCCGGTGGCTCG
>JAAZBW010000041.1 GCA_012513625.1 Actinomycetales bacterium
ACTACCAGGACGCGTACGAGATCGGGCCCGAGAAGATCATCGACACGTACGCCGCTGCCACGCAGCACGTGGACCAGGGCCTCTCGCTCACGCTGTTCTTCCCGGACACCGTGACCACGCGGGATCTGAACCGCGCGCAGATCTACGCCTGGCGCAAGGGCATCAAGACGATCTACTACATCCGGCTCCGCCAGATGGCGCTCGAGGGCACCGAGGTGGAGGGCTGCGTCTCCTGCATGCTCTAGTCCCGTAGGTGGGATTCACGACGACGAGTGGGGGCGCACCCGGCGGGTGCGCCCCCACTGTGGTTCCCGCTTGCCAACCCTCGGCTGCTGCTCTCCCCACGCCGGGTGTGTGCCCAGGGCACACACCCGGCGAGAGGGACCGGCCTCAGGGAGTCGGCGGTGAGAGGGATCAGGGGAGGACCGGGGTGCCGTACCCGGCGCCGTGGTAGTGCGGGATGTGCAACCTGTCCGCGAGGCGCGAGAGGAGGCTCGGCCGCGTGCGGCACTGGCCGGATGCGGAGAGTTGTTCCTTCTCGATCCGGCGGATCTCGGCGTCACGGAGGAGCGTGGCGTGGCGCTCTGCGGCGGCGGCGTAGGTGGCGTTGATGTCGAGCTGACCGTACATGATGTCTCCTTCGGTGTTGTGGTGCTGACATCAACGATCCCGGCTAAGGGTGGCGTGGAGGATCGGGCAATCGCCCAGAGAATCGGCCCTCTTGTGGGCCCAGCGCGCCTGAGGTGCCCTGAGATTTCCGCGTGATCCTCCTAAGGGGGTGGCGGATCCGCCTAGGACGAGGATGTGAGACCCGTGCGGGCCGCAATCGCGGCCGCTTCCGCCCGGGTGGCGGCCCCCAGTTTCCGGAGGATCGCGGAGACATGGACGCTCGCGGTCTTGTCCGAGATGAAGAGACGCGCCCCGATCTGGCGGTTGCTGAGGCCCTGCGCCACGAGCTCGAGCACCTGCTGCTCGCGGGCGGTGAGCGGGGCCTCGCCTGCCACACCCGCCGCCTCGGAGGCCGCGACGGATTCACCGGCTCCTCCCGGGCCGGCTCCTCCTCCAGGGGGCGCAATCCCCGCGCGGACCTCAAGATCGCCGATCTCGCGCAGCAGCCGGCGTAGGTCGGAATCCTCCGCGAGCGTGCGCGCCTCACGTAGGGGCTCCACCGCTCCCGCCCGATCGCCCGCCTCCAGCCGCGCTGCTGCGAGCCGCAGGAGGGCCGCCACGTACAGATCGCGGGGCATCCGCCCTCGTCCCGAGGCCGCCACTGCCCGCTCCCAGGCCGCCACATCGGTCCCCGTGCCGTCCGGGCCGGAGAGCTCCGCGTCCACGAGCGCACGCCAGTCCTCGGCCACCTCCCACACGGAGGTCTGGTCGAGTGCGTGACGGAGCCTGCGCTCCGCCTCGGCATCGGACATCCCGGGAGGGGTGAGTGACCGTCGTCGGAAATGAGAGAGGACCACAGCCCCCAGGTGGATCACCCTGTACCCGGGCCCGGGGACGGCCGGCCGCCCGTCTACCCAGAGGCGCTCCACCTCCGCCCAGGCGCCGGGCAGGTCACCCCGGGCGAGGGCGAGGAGGGCCAGGAGGCGGGCGAACAGGTGGTCATCGAGGGTGTTGCTGCGGAGGTCGGCCAGGGAGGGTTCGATCTCCCGGTAGGCCTGCTCCGCGGCCGCGAGATCGTCCCGCAGCAGGCTGAGCTCCGCGCCGAGCGCAGAGCAGTAGACAGCGAAGATCCAGGTGGAGCGCGTATCGATCGCCTGCAGGTAGTCCCACGCGCGCGGGACCTGGCCGAGGGCGGCCATGGCGCTGCCGGCGATCGTGGCGATGGCTGCGCCCCACCCACGCTCCATGCCCGCGGTTCGAGAAAACGCGTGGCCCGTGAGGGCGGTGGCGAGCGACTCCTCGTAGCGGCCCATGTCCAGCTGCAGGGAACTCGCCTGCTCGGCGTGGCGGAGCCGCGCCACGGGATCCTCCCCGGCGCGCGCGAGGGCCTCGTCAAGGTTCGCGAAGCCCTCCTCCACCTCGCCGGCCATCATCCGCTCCGTCCCGAGGTTCGTGAGGGCGCGGACGAGTTCGAACTCGGCGCGGGCGGCGATCTCCGGGTTGGTGGTGCGTGCGGCCAGCGCCCGTGCCAGCCGCACGGCATCCTCCAGGGTGGCGCGCCCCTCGGGGCCACGGTCCTGGCGGAGGAGGATGCCCAGGCCGCAGAGCACGCGGAGCCTGATGGCGGCACCCTCGTCGTCACCCTCGTCCTCGGGCAGGAGCTCGAGGGCCTGCCTGCAGAACTCCACGCCGCCAGGGCGGCCAAAGGCGTGGAATTCCACCATCGCCTCGTGGAGGAGGAGCGCGCGGCCGTGGCGGTCTGATTCGGGCACCTCTGCGAGCCCCTCATCAAGGACGGCGAGCGCCCGCGGATCTCCCGCCGAGCCGTACTGGTCTGCCACCAACACGAACAGGCGGGACCGTCCGAAGCCCACGAGTTCCTCGGCGTTTGGCACCTGTGGCCACAGTTCGAGGGCGCGCTCGCCGAGTTGGCCGGCGCTCTGCGGGGCGCCGCTTGCCGCCGCCTCCTGGGCCGCCGCCGTGAGTGCGGCGAGGGCCTTCGGCTGATTCTGTGCGGCGAGCCAGTGGTGGGCGATCTCTGCGCTCCGGCCCGCCGCAGTGGCGAGCGGGTTGTGCTCGAGCGCCTCGGCGTACCGCGAGTGGAAGCGGGTGCGCTCGCCCGGGAGAAGCTCCTCGTGGATCCCCTCCTGGGTGAGTGCGTGCCGGAATGTGTACGCGCTGCCGTCGGCGCTGAGGATGTGGGCGGCCACGGCCTCGCGGATGGCATCCTCGAAAGCCGCGCCCGCGCCGCCGTGGATCTGCTCCACGAGTTCGTGTTCCACGCGGATCCCGCCCGCGGAAAGGAGGCGCAGCACTGCCTGGGCAGGCTCAGAGACCCGGTCGTAACGGGCGAGGACCAGCTCGCGGAGGGTGGCCGGGAGGCGCGTGGGCAGGCCGCCGGGCGAGCCGGTGCTGCCTGGGAGGGCCAGGAGTTCCTCCACGAAGAACGGGATCCCGTCGCTCCGCTCCACGAGCGGCTCCAGTTCCGAATGCACTGGCCGGCTGCCGAGGATCTGGCGGACCTGTTCCGCGGTCTCCTCCGCCGTGAGGCGGGCGAGGTCGATCCGGGTCACCTCGCGGGCACGGTCGAGTTCCAGCAGGAAGGGGCGGAGCGGGTGGTGGCGCCCCACATCATCGGTCCGGTAGCTCACAATGAGGGCCACCCGCCCCCGACGCAGCGTGTGCAGCAGGTTACGGAGCAGGTCCAGGGTGGGAACATCTGCCCAGTGGATGTCCTCCACCACCGCCACGATGGGCGAGCTCTGGGAGAGGTTCTGGAGCAGGAGGCCCACGGCGTCGTGGAGCTGTTCCTCGCTGATCTCGCCCGGATCGCCCTCGGCGAGTTCGGGGAGGAGCACCGGGAGGAGGCGGCCGGGCGGGCCGGCGGCGGCGAGGAGGGCCTCCGCACCCACGAGGCTCACGAGGTCCCGCAGCAGGCCGCGCAGCGGGGCGAACGGTTGGGCGAGCGAGCCCATCGCCACGCACTGGCCGCGTGCCACGATCACCGCGGGATCGAGCTCGGAGAGGAAGGAGCTGAGCAGCCGCGTCTTACCGATGCCCGCTTCTCCCGCCACCACCACACCCCGTGGCGTGCCGCCCAGGGAGGCGTCGGCGGTGCGGCGGAGCGCCTCGAGCTCAGGCGCGCGGCCGACCATCGCGGGGCTGGTAGCCGGCTGCAGCATGCGCACATCCTCCCATCGGCACCCCCACCTCGCCGTGTGGGGATGTGGGGGGGGCGGCCAGGGCGTGCGAGTTGCCGGGGGCGTGAGCCGCACCCGGGTGTGAGCCGC
>JAAZBW010000006.1 GCA_012513625.1 Actinomycetales bacterium
CGGGCACGCGGCCGCGGCTTCGGCTTCGTGTTCCAACAGTTCAACCTGCTGCCGGGCCGCGACGCCCTCGAGAACGCCACGGCCCCGCTCCTGTACGCAAGTGGCTCCAAGTTCTGGAACCGCACCCAGATCGCGCGGGAGATCCTCGAACGCGTGGGCCTCGGTGAACGGCTCGAGTCGATGCCCACCCAACTCTCGGGAGGCGAGCAGCAGCGGGTGGCGATCGCGCGCGCACTCGTGAGGCGGCCCCGGGTCATCCTGTGCGACGAGCCCACGGGTGCGCTCGACGTCGATACCGGCAACGAGATCATGACCATGCTGCAGACCGTGGCCGCCGAGACGGACGCCGCGCTCGTGGTGATCACGCACGATCTGGCGATCGCCGCGAAGGCCCACTCGCACTACCAGCTGGCAGATGGGGTCCTGCACCCCATCCAGGTGGAGCGCCGGGAGATCGGAACCCTTGAGGTGGCCGGCGAGGACGACAGCACGGGGCTCACGCGGCACACCGAGCCCGAGTTCCAGGAGGACGGCTACTCCGACCGCCCGGTGCGCAGGCTCGCAGACGAGGTCTTTGGCGAGCCGGAGGCTCGTGATCACGAGGACGCGCAGGTGGCCCCATGACCGGCTTCGTGGGGGCCGTGATCGAGGCGTGGGACGAGATCCGGATCCACCGGCTCCGCGTCTCGCTCTCCCTGCTCGCGATCGGACTCGCCATCGCGGTCATGACCGCCACCCTGGCGCTCGGTCAGCAGATGGCGCAGGCCACCCAGGAGTCCACTGAGAAATGGGGCGGCCGCTCCGTGACGCTGATGGCAGAGTTCTGGGCCGAGGACCCCGCAGGCCAGCAGAAGGTGGTGAACGCGGTGGACGATTTCGTGGACCGCTACGAGATCACCTACACGAGCCGTATCCTGCGCCCGTGGGGCGAGTTCACCACTCGCGGCGGCGCGCTTGACTGGGTGGAGATGATTGCCGTGGATCCCGCCTACGCCACGATCCACCGGATCGAGACGATCCGCGGCTCGTGGTTCGGGGAGGGGGACGTGCAGAGGCTTGCCCCCGCCGTCGTGGTGAACGAGATGCTCCTCGAGATGGCGGGCGTGCCCACGGACCTCTCCGTGCAGCCGGACCTCGTGATGAAGTCCATGACCGGTGGTGCGGACATCTCCTTCGTGGTGATAGGCGTGGTGCCGAGCGAGGGAGAGTGGGACTCCCCCCGCGCCTACGCCCTCTATGACGGCCTCACCGCCGGCGCCTCCGAGCAGGAGAAGCAGAACTGGGGCTCGCCGCAGTACGAACTCTGGCTGACTCCGGCGGACGCCGCCACCGCGCAGACCAAGCTGCAAACGGAGCTCCAACCGCTCGTGGGCGAGTACGGCTACGTGAACGTGTACCCCATGAGCCAGATGATGGGGGGTGGCGAGGACTTCTTCTCCGGGATCCGGACCCTCATCCTCGGGATCGGGATCGCGGTGCTCGTGCTCGGCGCTGTCTCGCTCGTCAACGTCTCGCTCGTGACCGTCCAGCAGCGGGTGCGGGAGATCGGCATCCGGCGCTCGTTCGGAGCCGCCTCCGGGCGGGTGTTCTTCTCGATCATGATGGAGTCCGTGGTGGGCACGTTCCTCGCGGGCGTGGTGGGCGTGGCGATCGCGATCGTGGCGCTGCGGTACCTGCCCGTCATGGACTGGCTCATGATGCCCGTCCAGGACACCCCACCGTTCCCGATGGGCGCCGCCGTCCAGGGGATCGTCTGGGCCACCGTGATCGGCGCGCTCGCCGGGCTCCTGCCGGGCATCTTCGCCACCCGGGTCCGCCCGATCGATGCCATGCGTGCCTGAGGCCGCTATCCCGCGATCGCGGCCACGTCGTAGTCGATGGTGAGGGGGGCGTGGTCCGAGAAGCGCGTGTCCCAGCTCGGTGCCCGGTCCACGACGGCGGAGCTCGCCACCCCGGAAAGGCGCGGGCTCGCCATGTGGTAGTCGATCCGCCAGCCAGCGTCGTTATCGAATGCCTTTCCGCGGTTGCTCCACCACGTGAACGGGCCGGCGGTACCGTCCTCGTTCACGGGTACGAGCTCGCGGTGGACGTCCCGCCAGGAGCCGCCGAACCAGCGGGCGAGGTGGGCCATCTCCTCATCCAGCACGCCCGCGGTCTTGTTGTGGTTGCTCCGGAAGTTCCTGATGTCCGCCGCGCCGCGCACGATGTTGAAGTCCCCCGCCACGAGCACCTGGCGCTTCCCCAGCATCGCCTCGCCGGCGAGCGCGGCGAGGCGGGCGTCCACGAGGCGGAGGTGCGCGTACTTGAGGTCCATCGTGGGGGTCTTCGCGGTACCCGAGTGGAGGTAGGCGGAAACCAGCGTGAGCAGGCTGGTGTCCAGGGCGTAGTCCACCTCGAGCCAGCGGCCGGAATCCACGTCTGCGGTTTCCCCGGGAAGGCCCCGGCGCTCGGCCAGGGGCTCCACCCGGGAGGCAGCGGCCACTCCGGCGCGGCCCCTGATGCGGGAGGCTTCGGTGACCACGTGCCATGCGGGCAGGAGCCCGGCCACGATCTCCGGTTCGGCGCGCGTCTCCTGCAGCAGGATCACGTCCGGTTGGCGCTCCGCCATCCACTCCGCCATGCCCTTGCGCATGGCCGCA
>JAAZBW010000042.1 GCA_012513625.1 Actinomycetales bacterium
CCCGAAGAGTCCGGACCGGAGGATCCGGCTGAGGGCCGTCCGCTCAACGTGCTCGTGCTCGCCTCGGACAGCCGGGAGGGAGACAACCTCGCGATCGACGGCTCCGGAACCTCCGACGGTATGCGCTCCGACACCGCGATGCTCGCCCACATCTCGGCCGACCGCACTCACGTGGACGTCGTCTCCATCCCCCGGGACACGCTCGTGGACATCCCGTCCTGTCACCTCCCGGACGGAACATCCACAGAGCCGCAGACGCAGGCCATGTTCAACTCGGCGTTTGCGATCGGGGGAGCCACCGGCGATGTGGGCGCCGCCGCTGCATGCACAATCCGCACGGTCGAGGCGCTGACCGGCGTCTACGTGGACGATTTCGTCGTGGTGGACTTCACCGGGTTCATCAAGGTGGTGGATGCCCTCGGCGGCATCGCCATGTATCTTCCGGAGGACATCAACGACTCGAAGGCAGACCTCCAGATCGAAGCAGGCTGCCGCCTGCTCGACGGCGAACTCGCGCTTGGACTCGCACGCTCGCGGTACTCATTCGCCGACGGCTCCGACATCTCGCGCATCGGACGGCAGCAGGAGATAGTCATGGAGATCATTGAGGAGGCGCTCACCTCCCGCCTGCTCACGGATCCCATCCGGCTCTACCGGGTTCTCGACGTCTCCACCCAGACCCTCACCACCAGTCGCGGGTTCGGGGACATCCCACAACTCGTTGGTCTCGCCAGCTCGCTCGCCAGCATCACGGCGGATTCGATCACCCTTGTCACCATGCCGTTCGACTGGGCGGGAGCCCGAGTGGTTCCCAACGAGAGCTACGCGCCGTACGTATGGGAGGCCCTCGCGTCCGACCGTCCCCTTGACAGCACGCTCTCGGGCGTTGCGTGGGCAATCGCCGAGGCGGGTGTGCCTGCGTGGGAGCCAGGAGCTGTCTGGCCAGTCCCCGAACCCGCCTCCAGTTCGACGGAAACCTCTCCTGGCACGACGACGACAGCCCCACTCCCCCCCGACGCCCCATCCACGCCACCGGCCTCCGGCGGGGAGACCGACGCTCCGGCTACCGTGGCACCCGAGATCGTGGACCCAGCCGGGAACTGCACCAAGGAGAACGCCACATGAGCGGCGACGCCCCACACTTCGAGCCTCAGGGCCGGGAGTCCCGGCCCACAGCAGCGAACGCCCGACCGGTTGGGCGTGGCCAACCAGCACCAGAGCCCACGCGGGTGGCACCCAGCCGGCAGGACCGCGCGAATGACGCGCCTCCCTCGATCGCTCCCGCCCGGCAGTCGATCCGACCCGTCTCGGCCTCGCAGGACCCAGCACGGCAGGAAGCTCTCCCACGAACCATTCAGCCAGGCTCGGCAGTCGGGCATGTCCCGCCATCCCGAGGCACGTCAGGGTACGCGGTCTCGCGCGATCAGGCGGCCCCTTCCTATCCCACAGCGGGCTACGGGCATCCGCCGCAAGGGCCGGTTCAGACCTCACCGCCACGCGGTCGACCGGCACGGCGGCGCCGGCGCGGCCCAGTCGTCCTGGCGCTCCTGCTGGCACTCGCGCTCGCGTGGCCGGTGGGCCTCGCCCTCTGGGCCAACGGCAAACTCACGCGTGTGGAGGCGCTCTCGTCCGCTTCGAACACGCCCGGCGCCACCTACCTCCTGGTGGGCAGCGACTCGCGGGCCGATGGCCAGATTCCCGACGGAACTGAGGGGCAGCGGGCGGACACGATCATCCTGCTGAACCGGGCGCCCAACGGTCAGACCGCGATGATCTCCCTCCCACGGGACACCCTCGTCGGCATCCCGGAGCGAGAAAGCAACAAACTGAACGCGAGCTACGCCTTCGGCGGCCCACAACTCCTCGTGCAGACGGTTGAGGGGCTCACCGGCCTCACCGTGGACCACTATGTGGAGATCGGCATGGGCGGCGTGGTCAACATCGTTGACGCCGTGGGCGGGGTGGAACTGTGCCTTGACTACGACGTGAGCGATGAACTTTCCGAGCTTGAGTGGCAGGCCGGCTGCCACGTGTCAGACGGCCGCACGGCACTTGCCTTCGCGCGCATGCGGTACTCGGACCCCATGGGCGATATCGGGCGCGCCGAGCGTCAACGTCAGGTGATCGGGGCCGTGGTCCGCGCGGCTGCCACACCGAGCACGTTCCTCAACCCCTTCCGGCAGGTGGACCTCATCAACGCGGGCGTCGGATCACTCGCTGTGGGTGAGGACACTTCGATCATTGGCCTCGGGCGCCTCGCGCTCGCCTTCCGCGCGGCCAACGCCGAGGGTGGGTTTACGGGCGCGCCACCGATTGCCTCGATGGGCCACGACGCCGGCGCGATCGGCTCCGTGGTCCTCCTAGCTGACAGCGCTCCAGACTTCTTTGCACGCCTACAGTCAGGCGACCTCACGCCGGCCGACTTCGGTCAGTGACCGAGCCGCTCGGCGAGCGCCCGTCCCTTCTCAGCCGCGACCTCGCGCAGGCCGTCCTGGAAGCGCACCATCTGCTCCCGCACCCCTGGATCTGAGGCACCGAGGATCCGAGCCGCCAACAGTCCTGCGTTCCGCGCCCCACCAATGCTCACCGTGGCAACCGGAACCCCGGCCGGCATCTGCACGATCGAGAGCAGGGAGTCCATTCCGTCGAGGTACCGGAGCGGCACCGGCACACCGATCACGGGCAGAGGGGTCACGGAGGCGAGCATGCCCGGCAGGTGGGCCGCTCCTCCCGCGCCCGCAATGATCACCCGCAAACCCCTCCCTGCCGCCTCGCCGCCATAGCGGATCATCTCCTGCGGCATCCGGTGGGCCGAGACAACTCCCACCTCGTGTTCGATGCCGAACTCCCCCAGCACCTCGGCGGCGGCCTCCATCACCGGCCAGTCCGAGTCGGACCCCATCACGATTCCCACCCGTGCCGTCATCACGCATCCCCACTCTCGTCGCCTCGCAGCAGTGCCACTGCCGCATTCGCGCGCTTCCGCGCGCTCGCCACATCGCTCCCCCACACAGTCACGTGCCCGAGCTTGCGGCCGGGCCGAACCGACTTCCCGTACAGGTGCACCTTCACGTCCGGGAACCGTGCCATGA
>JAAZBW010000043.1 GCA_012513625.1 Actinomycetales bacterium
CCGAGATCCGGGCCGCGCTCGAGGTCCGCGCGGAGCGCATGGGCGGCCGCGTCCTCCATGACGAGCTCTCCCTCCGTGATCCTGAGGCTGCCGCGAGGATCGATCCCGCCAACGTCCGTCGGGTTGTCCGCGCACTCGAGGTCATGGAGCTCACCGGCCGCCCGTTCACCGCCTCCCTGCCGGACGGCACCCACTACTTCCCGGGCACCCTCCAACTCGGCCTCGCCGCCGACTACGGATGGCTTGACCCCCGCATCTCCCAGCGCACCGCCCACATGCTTCGCGATGGGCTTGTGGAGGAGGCGGCCGGATTGGGGCCACTGTCCCGCACCGCCCGCACGGCCACCGGCTACCGGGAGGCCCTCGCTCACCTTGCCGGCGAGCTCACGACGGCGGAACTCGCCGGGGCCATCTCGCTCGCCACCCGCCAACTTGCGCGCCGCCAGGTGAAGTGGTTCCGCAGGGATTCCCGAACGCGATGGCTGGACGCCACAGATCCTCGAACCGCGCTCGGGCGCGCGCTGGGGCTCGTGTTCGCCGGGAGGGACGCATGATCACTCCTTTCGAATGGCTCGCCAAGGGCCACGCCACCGAGAACGATTTCTTGCTCGCTGTGGAGGGCGCGCGTGCGCCCGTGGTGACCCCCGAGGACGTGCGGCGGCTCTGCAACCGCCACGCCGGCATCGGCGCCGATGGGCTACTGCTCGCGCGCCCGGCCACGGCAGCCGGTTACCCCACCTCGGCAGAGTGGTTCATGGACTACCGCAACGCAGATGGCTCGCTCGCGGAGATGTGCGGCAACGGCATCCGCGTGTTCGCGCACTTCCTGCGCGAGGAGGGGCTCCTCACCGGGACCGGACCCTGGGTGATCGCCACCCGCGGGGGAGAGCGGACCGTATGGCACGGGGGCACCGCCCCGGGAGGTGACGAATACATCGTGGACATGGGGGACTACGGCTTCCCCGGTGGCACTGCCGCACGTTCTGCGGGTTTCGACGTGGCCGTAGGCCTGTCCGGCATGGACCAGCGCCCGGGCCTCCGCGTCACCATGCCGAACCCGCACACGGTGGTGGCCCTCGAATCGCTCGAACAACTCCGGGAGGTGGACCTGAGGGGAGCCGTCTACGATCCCGCCCCGCCGGAGGGCACCAATCTGGAGGTGGTGGTCCCCCTCGGCGAGAGGATCGACGGTGGATCCCGCGTGGGCATGCTCGCCATGCGCGTCCTCGAACGCGGGGTGGGAGAGACGCGCTCCTGCGGAACAGGGTGCTGCGCTGCCGCCGCGGCGCTGCGCGAGTGGGCCGGCCCGGAATCGCCGGACCGGTGGGATGTGCGCGTGCCCGGGGGCACGGTCCGCGTGGACCTGCGGGACGGCCGGGCGCTCCTGACCGGGCCCGCGCTCCTCGTCGCCCGGGTGGGCCGATACGAGGGTCGTGCCTGACGGCGGAGGGTGAGCCCCGCCGTCGGGACCACGCACGTTGCGGGCCTACCGGGAGGGGTGAGCCCCGCCGTCGGGACCACGCACGTTGCGGGCCTACCGGGAGGGGTGAGCCCCGCCGTCGGGACTAGCGGGTGACGGCGAGGATGCGGTAGCCGCGTGACGAGGCCACCCGTTCGCACACGAACCCGAGTTCCTCACGGATCCAGCGCTGGAGCGAGTCCGAGCCGAGGTTCTTCGCCACCACCAGCTCGGCGCGACCGTCCGGCGCAAGGCGGGCGAGCCAGGTGGCGAGCAGCCCGTGGAGGGCCTCCTTGCCGATACGGATGGGAGGGTTGGACCACAGGAGGTCGACGCCACCCTCGGGGATCGCGGTGAGCGCTGACTCAGGCTCGCGCACCTCCACTGCGAGGCCGAGACGGGAAGCGTTGCGGGCCGTCAGATCGCGGGCCCGCGCGTTCACCTCCACGGCGAGCACGCGGGCTGCCGGTGAGCGCATCGCGAGGGTGAGGGCGATCGGGCCCCAGCCGCTCCCGAGGTCCACGAAGGTGCCCTGTGGCGGAGGCGGCGCGGCGTGCTCGAGGAGGATCGCGGTGCCCGGGTCGAGCCGATCCGCGGAGAAGACGCTGCTGGCAGTCTCAACCGTGACGGGGCGGCCGGCGAGCCGGACCGTGACCTCACGCCGGGCGTCGGCCGCGGCGGGCTCTGCGGCAAAGTAGTGGTCGTGCACGCCCCAACTCTAGGGCGTGGCCAGGGGATTCGTCGTCGAGGGGTGGATCGTGCGGGTGGCCGGAGCAAGAGGCTGCGGTGGGGATTCACGCCGGGGAATTCACTGAGGGCGGACTCGCGCTCGGATATTCGGTGGAGGCTCGCGCGGCGGTGGGGGAGAATGGACCGACTGCCGAAAGGAACCCTGTGACGGAACTTGATAACGAGCGCGATCCGGCGCACGACGTGGTGGCACGGATCCTCTCCCGGGCTGGCACCGCGCTCACCTCCGATTCGGATGCCGGGGAGGAGGCGCAGCTCGAAGCCGAGGAGCGCACGGCGCTCCGGCGCGTGGGGATGTCCACCGAGCTCCAGGATGTCACCGAGGTGGAGTACCGCCAGGTGCGGCTCGAGCGCGTTGTCCTCGTCGGCATCTACACGCAGGGCACGGCCGAGGAGGCCGAGGTGTCCCTCCGCGAGCTCGCGGCGCTCGCCGAGACAGCAGGCTCCGAGGTGCTGGACGCCATGCTCCAGCGCCGCGTCACACCGGATCCCTCCACCTACCTCGGCTCCGGCAAGGCCGCCGAACTCGCGGAGCTCGTGGAGGCCCTCGGCGCGGATACCGTGATCACCGACCACACGCTCGCACCCTCGCAGCGACGCGCGTTGGAGGATGCCGTGCGCGTCAAGGTGGTGGACCGTACGGCCCTGATTCTCGACATCTTCGCCCAGCACGCCAAGTCACGGGAGGGCAAGGCCCAGGTGGAACTCGCCCAACTCGAGTACCTGCTGCCGCGGCTCCGTGGTTGGGGTGACTCGATGTCCCGGCAGGCGGGCGGACGCGCCGCCTCAGGTGAGGGAATCGGCTCCCGCGGTCCCGGCGAGACGAAGATCGAACTCGACCGGCGCCGGATCCGTACCCGGATGGCCCGACTGCGTCGCCAGATCGCGGAGATGGCGCCCGGACGCGCGGCGCGTCGCTCGTCACGCCGAACCGGCGTCGCACCGCAGGTGGCCATTGCCGGCTACACCAACGCCGGGAAGTCCTCCATCCTGAACGCGCTCACGGGTGCAGACGTGCTGGTGCAGAACCAGCTGTTCGCCACACTCGACCCGACCGTACGCCGTACACGTACTCCAGAGGGCCGGGAGTACACACTCGCCGACACCGTGGGATTCGTGCGGAACCTGCCGCACGAGCTTGTGGAGGCGTTCCGATCCACCCTCGAGGAGGTGGGCGAGTCCGATCTCGTACTGCACGTGGTGGACGCCGCCCACCCGGACCCGGAGGGCCAGATCGCCGCGGTCCGGGAGG
>JAAZBW010000044.1 GCA_012513625.1 Actinomycetales bacterium
CCCGCGTGTTCTGCAGGCGGTGCATCTGATCGTCGCTCGGTTCGTTGGCGAGCTCCACGATCGAGAACGAGGGCAGGATGTCGATCCGGCCGATGTCCTGGCCGTCCATCCGACCGTCTCCGGTGAGGGCGCCCACGATTCCGCCGGGGTTGACGCCATCGCGGTGGCCCACCTCCACGCGGTAGCGGTACGGATAACCGGCCCGGGGTGCCCGGCCCGCCCGGGGGCCCTTCCCCTCGCTTCGGGGAGCTCCGCCGTCCTCGTCCCGGGAGCGGCGCGGGCGGGAGTCCATGCCGCGGCCCTGGCCCTCGAAGAACGCCTGGAGGAAATTGCCCCGGTCGTCGACGGACTCCTCGCGGCGCAGGCGGCCCTGCGTGATGGGTCCTGCGGGACCCACGTCGGTGATCCGGGCGAGGAGGGCGGCAGCCACGTGGAGCGGCTCCATCCCGCTCTCCTGGACGGCGGTCTCGAATGTGGAGAGGTCGCCGGAGGGGAGGGCGCGCAGTGCAAGGCCGATGCGGTGGCGCGTGACGTCCTCCGGCGTGGGGATCTGCACCTCGGCGACCGTGGCGCCGGTGGTGCGCTCGATGCGGCGGAGCCGGTCGAATTCCTTCGGCGTGAAGAAGGTCAGGGCCTTGCCGGAGCGTCCCGCCCGGCCGGTGCGGCCGATCCGGTGCACATAGGCCTCAGGCTCGCGCGGCACGTCAAAGTTGACCACCAGGCCAATACGCTCCACGTCCAGTCCGCGGGCGGCCACATCCGTGGCCACGAGCACATCGAGGGCGCCGCGGCGGAGCCGTTCCACGATCTTCTCGCGCTCGCCCTGTGCGACGTCGCCGGAGATGGCGGCGGCCCGGAGTCCCGCGGCGGCCAGTGACATCCCCACCTCGTCCGCCGTGGAGCGGGTGCGCACGAACACGATCGCGGCCTCCTCGCGCCAGGTGGCGAGCACGCGGATGAGGGCCTCTTCCTTGAACCGGAAGGGCACCACCGCGTAGGTCTGCTCGATGTTGCTGACAGTGGAGGCCGCGGGAGTGACCTCGATACGGAGCGGCTCCGTCAGGTGCTCGGCCGCCACGCGCGCGATGGCGGGCGGCATGGTGGCGGAGAAGAGCGCTGTGATCCGCTCGTCCGGCACCGAGGAGGCGATCGTGTCCACGTCCTCCGCGAAGCCCATGGTGAGCATCTCGTCCGCCTCATCGAGGACAAAGATGCGCAGCTGGGAAAGGTTGAGGGCGCCGCGCTCGATGAGGTCCATGACGCGGCCGGGTGTGCCCACCACCACCTGGGCGCCGTGCTTGAGGGCGCGCAACTGCGGGAGATACGAGGAGCCACCGTAAACTGCGATGACCTCGGTGCGCTGGTAGCGGGCGAACGTGGCGATCGCATCCGCCACCTGGATCGCGAGCTCGCGGGTGGGTGTGAGGACGAGTGCCTGGACGTAGCGCTCCTCCGGGTCCACATGGGTGAGGATCGGAAGGCCGAAGGCCGCCGTCTTGCCGGTGCCAGTCTGTGCAATCCCCACCACGTCCCG
This sequence comes from Actinomycetales bacterium, assembly GCA_012513625.1. Classification (GTDB taxonomy): domain Bacteria; phylum Actinomycetota; class Actinomycetes; order Actinomycetales; family Actinomycetaceae; genus JAAZBW01. The sequence goes on from JAAZBW010000044.1 coordinate 1,535, forward strand.
CTTTTCGATGAGGGCAGGGATGGCAGAGCGCTGGATATCGGTGGGGATCTCGTAGCCCATCTCGGTGATGGCGCGGGCGAGTGGTTCGGGAAGGGCGAAGGACTGGAAGTCGGTCACGGTACTGCTCTCGGATCGGGGTGCGGCGCAGGCGGCAGACGCAGGGCGTTCGGGGGCGTGCAGGGAGGTGGCGAATGCGCGCCCGAGGCGCGGAGGCGGCCGCCACCAGCCTATTGTGCTGTGACCTCCGGCGCCGGGGCCGGATCGGTGAGCTTCCGCACACGAGCCGTGGCCACCACCGAGGCGAGCGCCACCACCAGCAGGATCGCGAAGCCGGTGCCGAAACCGGCGGTGTCCCGGCCAAGGATGGCGATGACCACCCCCACCACGGCGATCGCGAGCGCGGCGCCGGAGCCGTCGGCGATCTGGAGGGCGGCCGAGGTCTCTCCCTGGCGGGGCCCGGGGGTGTTGTCGAGCGCGAACACGGAGAGGCTCGCGAACGTGATACCCATCCCGAGGCCGGCGATCAGCATGCCCACGGCCGCAAAGGCGGGGGGCACCGCGGGGATCACGATCGCGGCAGCCGCGCACACGCCCAGGGCCACGAGGAGGGTTCCGAACACGGACCAGCGGTAGCGCTTCTCGGTGCCGCGGATCCGGGCCTGCAGGATCGCACCGAGTGACCATGACACGGAGCCTGCGGTGAGGACCAGGCCCGAAGCTGTCGGAGACCAGGAATGGCCCTCCTGCAGCAGGAGGGGCAGGTAGGCCTCCGTCCCGATCACGGCGCCGTTGATGAAGAGGCGGGCCGCGATCGCGGCGGGGACGCCGCGGCGCAGGCTGAACGTGCCCGGCGGCAGGAGGAGGGGGAGCAGCACGAGGACCACGAGGAACGCAGTTCCGGCGGTGACGAGGGAGCGGAGCTCACTGCCGGCGGCTCCGGCGGACTGGACCACGGCGAGCGCAGCGGCGAGGCCCACCGCGGCCGGGATCATCGAGGTGGCGCGGCGGCGGATCCGGGAGCGCTCCGTGCGGGATGGGGGAGGGCTGGGAGCCGTGGCGAGGAGGGGCCGCAGGAGGAGGAGGGCAATCACGGCAAGTGGGACCACGCCGATCAGGACCGCACGCCACCAGCCGGCGTCCGCGAGGACTCCCGCGATCGCGGGGCCCACCATGGACGGCACCACCCAGGCGGCGGAGAAGGCGGCGAAGAAGCCGGGGCGTCTCTCCGGGGGCACCACGAGGCCCACGGCCGCGTAGAGCGAGACGGTGATGAAGCCGATGCCGAATCCGGCCACGCCGCGGCCGATGGCGAGGGTCCACATCTCCGGCGCGAGGCCGGCGGTGAGGAGGCCCGCACCGGTGGTGACCACGCCGATGAGGAGGGGCCGTTGGAAGGAGATGGAGTCCACGAGGAGCCCACCCAGTGCGTTCGCCACCACCTGGAGCGCGAGCGGAAGACCGGCGGCGAGCGCGTAGATGGCAAAGCCGTCCAGGTCCCGGGCGATCACGGGAAGGATCGTGGTGACGGCCAGGTTCTCGAACGCGCCGATGGTGATGAGGGCCACAGCGCCGATGAGGAGGAGCCTCTCCACGTTGGGAGGGGCGGTGGGGGCCGTGGACACGATGCGATTGTGGTCCTGTCCCGCGACTAAGATCAAACTGGCCGCGCCCGTCTCGCGCGGCACGCAACCGAAAGGCAGACACGTGCTCCGCACCCACCTCGCAGGCTCCCTGCGCCCCTCAGACATCGGCTCCACCGTGGTCCTCACCGGCTGGGTGGACCGCAGGAGAGACCATGGCGGGATCGCCTTCATCGATCTTCGGGATCGCTCGGGCGTGGCCCAGGTGGTGATCCGGGAGGATGTGGCGCACGAGCTGCGCAGCGAGTTCGTGCTCCGGGTGACCGGCGTCGTGCGCGAGCGGCCGGAGGGTAACGAGAACACCAACCTGCCGAGTGGCGCCGTGGAGGTGGTGGCCGAGGATGTGGTGGTCCTCAACACCTCCGCCCCGTTGCCGTTCCAGGTTTCCGAGCATGCCGATGAGCAGGTGGGCGAGGAGGCGCGCCTCAAGCACCGCTACCTCGATATCCGCCGGCCCGTCCAGGCGGAGCGGCTCCGGCTGCGCGCGAAGGTCAACCAGGCGGCCCGCCGGGTGCTCGACGGCCACGATTTCGTGGAGATCGAGACCCCCACACTCACGCGCTCCACCCCCGAGGGTGCGCGTGACTTCATCGTTCCCGCCCGGCTCTCGCCGGGGAACTGGTACGCGCTGCC
>JAAZBW010000045.1 GCA_012513625.1 Actinomycetales bacterium
CCGGGACTTCGGGCGACGGCGGGCGCTGGGAGCGTCCCAATGGCTTATCGTCGGGCTGCTCCTGGCGCAGACGCTCATGCTTGCCAGCATTGCCGCTGCAGTATCGACGGGCCTGACGTTGGCGTGGTCTGCGTGGCGCGGACAGGCGCTGCCGGAGCCCGAGTTCACACTTGCTGTGATGGTCGCCACCATTGTGACCGCAGGCGTCGCCACCGTGATCCCGGCCCTCGTGGCGGCCCGGCGGGAACCACTGCGTGAACTCCGCACGGCCTGAGTGCCACTCGAGAGATTCAGACGCGACCGGCCTCCCGGCTGGACCCCGTGCGAGTTCTCCGAACGCCGTGATCGGGGTGCCGCCTGGGGTAGCGCCCCCCAATTCGATCCGATACGATCAGGATGTCTCGATGTCGAGACAATTTCCCTCGCTGAACCGGAAGGCAGACTGTGGATCTCTACGAGTACCAGGCTCGAGACCTCTTCGCCGCCTACGACGTGCCTGTCTTGGGCGGCGTCGTGGCCTCCACGCCCGAGGAGGCCCGCGCTGCAGCCGAGCAGCTCGGCGGTGGCCTCAAGGTGGTGAAGGCGCAGGTGAAGACCGGCGGCCGCGGCAAGGCGGGCGGAGTTAAGCTCGCGCACAGCCCGGAGGAGGTGGCCGAGAAGGCCGCCGCGATCCTCGGGATGGACATCAAGGGCCACACCGTCCACCGCGTGCTCATCGCGGAGGGTGCGGACATTGCGGAGGAGTACTACTTCTCGATCCTCCTCGACCGCGCGGAGCGCCGCTACCTCGCCATGGCGTCCGTTGAGGGCGGCATGGAGATCGAGCAGCTCGCCGTCGAGCGCCCCGAGGCCCTCGCCAAGATCGCGGTGGACCCGATCGTGGGGATCGACGAGGCGAAGGCCGAGGAGATCGTGGACGCCGCAGGATTCAAGCCGGAGATCCGCGAGCAGGTGAAGCACACGATCCTGAAGCTCTGGGACGTCTATGCCGGTGAGGACGCCACCCTCGTCGAGGTGAACCCGCTGGTGCTCACCTCCGAGGGGAAGATCATCGCGCTGGACGGCAAGGTCACGCTGGATGACAACGCATCCTTCCGCCACGAGAACCATGCGGAGCTCGTGGACATCCAGGCGGAGGACCCGCTGGAGCTCAAGGCCAAGCAGCAGAACCTCAACTACGTGAAGGTGGACGGCGAGGTGGGCATCATCGGAAACGGTGCCGGACTCGTGATGTCCACGCTCGATGTGGTGGCACTCGCGGGTGAGCCGTACGGCGTGAAGCCCGCCAACTTCCTGGACATCGGCGGTGGCGCCTCGGCCGAGGTCATGGCCGCCGGCCTGGACGTGATCCTCGGGGACCCGCAGGTGAAGTCCGTGTTCGTGAACGTGTTCGGCGGCATCACCGCCTGCGACGAGGTGGCCCGCGGGATCGTGGCAGCCCTCGAAATCCTCGGAGAATCGGCCACGAAGCCCCTCGTCGTCCGCCTCGACGGCAACAACGTGGAGGAGGGCCGGGCCATCCTCGCGGAGGCCAACCACCCCCTCGTCACCCTGATGGATACCATGGACGGTGCCGCTGCGCGCGCCGCCGAGCTGGCAGCGAAGTAAGGAGCGGAAAGAACAATGGCAATCCTGCTTGATGAGAACTCCAAGGTCATCGTCCAGGGCATGACCGGCTCGGAGGGGCAGAAGCACACCCGCCGCATGCTCTCCGCCGGCACCAAGGTGGTGGCCGGGACCAACCCGCGCAAGGCCGGCACCACGGTCGAGTTCGAGGTGGCCCCCACCGGCTACGGCGCCGACCACGTGAACGCCGGCACCGTCTCCGTACCCGTCTACGGCACGGTCAAAGAGGCCCGCGACGCCACCGGCGCCATGGTCTCCGTGATCTTTGTGCCCCCGGCGTTCGCCAAGGACGCCGTGATCGAGGCCGTGGATGCCGAGCTGGACCTCGTGGTCATCATCACCGAGGGCATCCCCGTCAAGGACACCGCGGAGTTCTTCACCTACGCGGCCGAGAAGGGCGTGCGCCTGATCGGCCCCAACTGCCCCGGCGTCATCAGCCCCGGCCGCTCCAACGTGGGCATCACCCCGCCGGACATCACCGGCCCCGGCCCCATCGGCCTCGTCTCCAAGTCCGGCACGCTCACCTACCAGATGATGTACGAGCTCCGTGACGTCGGCTTCACCACCTGCATCGGTATCGGCGGAGACCCGGTGATCGGCACCACCCACATCGACGCCCTCAAGGCGTTCGAAGAGGACCCGGACACCAAGGCGATCGTGATGATCGGCGAGATCGGCGGCGACGCCGAGGAGCGCGCCGCCGCCTACATCAAGGAGCACGTGACCAAGCCCGTGGTCGGCTACGTGGCCGGCTTCACCGCCCCCGAGGGCAAGACCATGGGCCACGCCGGCGCCATCGTCACAGGCTCCGAGGGCACCGCCCAGGCGAAGAAGGAGGCCCTCGAGGCCGTCGGCGTGCGGGTGGGCCGCACCCCCACCGAGACCGCCAACCTCGCCCGCGCCCTCTTCCAGTAGGCCCGTCGACGACGGAGCCCACCTTCCGTCTCCAGGCCCGGTTCGCCGTCACGCGGCGAGGCAGCCCCGCCATCCGGCGGGGCTGCGCCTATTCTGGCGAACGATGAGATACCTGCCCGAGAAGTCGCTCCGCGCCGCCCTCGCGGGGGTGGAGGCGGCGGTCCTCACGTGGCTCACCACCGCCCTGCTCGCCATGGTGGCCTACGCCGCCACGGCGGGCGCGCCCGGCATGGCGGACGCCACCTGGTCCACTGCCGTGGGAGCGGGGACCCGCCTCTGGGCACTCGGCTTCGGCGGGACCATGCTCCTCGATGAGGCAGTCCTCACCCTCATTCCCCTCGGTATCACGCTGATGGCGGTGCTCCTGCTGCGGGGCTCGATGCGCCGCGCCTCCCTCGGCACGCTCGGCCAGGTGGGTGTGGCGGGGGGCGCCTTCGTGGTGGCCGTTGCGGCACTCGGCCTGGCGGGCGGCGTGGAGGCGGGACGGCACCTGCTCGGCGCCGTCGGGATCGCGGTGGTGGCCGGAATCGCGGCACTCTGGGGCAGCTCCGCCGGCCTTCCCGCGCCCCTGGCCCGCTGGCTCCGGCAGCTGCCCGCCGAGGTGGGGGAGGGCGCCCGCTCCGGCATGCGGCTCCTGCGGTGGCTCGGCCTCCTCGGCGTCGCGCTCGTGGCGGCGGCCCTCTTCGTCTCCTGGGACCTCGTCTCCGAGATCTCCGGATCGCTCGAGGCCGGGGCCGTCTCGGGTATCGCGTTCGGCCTCGTGCAGGCGGCCTTCCTGCCCAACCTCTCTGCGTGGGCCCTCTCCTGGGTGGCGGGCCCCGGCTTCACCGTGGGCACCGGCACCTCCTTCGCGCCCACCGAGGTGTTGACCGAGCCGCTCCCGGCCATTCCCGTGTTCGGCGCCCTCCCGGCCCCCGGCTCGGAACCCGGCCTGCTGGTGGTCCTCGTGCCCGTGATATTCGGTGCCGCGTGGGCGCTGTGGCGCTCCCGCCGCGCAGCCGACCCGGCCGGCTGGGCCGAGCTCGGCATCCGTGTGGGCACCGCCTTCGCTGTCGTCTTCCTCGGATTCCTCGCCTGGTTTCTGCTGGCGGGCGGGGCGCTCGGTCCCGGCCGCATGGCGGAGGTGGGGATCACCTCGCCGCTCCTCGCCGCCCTCGTGCTTGCCGCGGAGGCGGTGGCCGGTTATGCGCTCGCGCTCGTGACCTTCCGGCTCGTCGGGCAGTTTGGCTCCGGCCGCGCACCGCGGGTCGTGGAGGCAGTAGCCGACGCAGACGACCCCGCCGAGGGTGAGTTCGAGGACCAACTGGGCTTCGACGTCGAGAACGCGCCCGGCCGGGAGGAGGCGACCTCCCCGGACACGGAAGACGCGGATGACCTTCCCGCCTTCGGTACCGGCGCGACACCCGTGCCCGCGGTCCCGGCCGCGGCCCCGACGGCGGCGACCGCACCCCTCGCACTGACTGCCCCCACGGCGTTCACGGCCGAGGTTCCCGAGGACTGGTACGCCCATGAGGGGGACGGCAAGTCCGCCTCACTCCCCCTGGAGCAGGCGGACCCTGAAGAGCGGAAGGTCTAGGTGCAGCTCGCCAGCGCGAGACCCGCGATAGCAAGAATTGAGGTGAGGATTCCACGCCCGAGCCGGAACATCAGTTCTCCTTCGCTGTGTCGCACCATCTGATTGGTGGTACGCCATACCCAGACCGACAATTCGAGGCTATCTCCGGATCCATGTGCGCGTGAGTGACTCGAGGGCGTCGGCGCCCTCGAGCCAACCTGGGGCGTTGATCAGACCCGGAATGTGCAGGGCTGGACGCCGAGGTCTGCTGCTCGGGCCGACTAGGCTTCACCGCATGAACGCAACCCCCGTCGTCGTCCTTGTCTCGGGAGGTGGCTCCAACCTCGCGGCGCTGCTTGAGGCCGCAAAGGATCCCGCCTACGGCGTGCAGGTGGTGGCGGTAGGTGCGGACCGCGACGGGTGCGGGGGAGTGGAGATCGCCCGTGCGGCCGGGATCCCCACCTTCGTGTGCCGGGTGGGCGACTACACCGAGAGGGCCGCCTGGGACGCCGCGCTCGCGGACCTGTGCGCGGATTACGATCCGGCGCTCGTGGTCTCGGCCGGCTTCATGAAGCTGGTGGGACCGGGATTCCTCCAGCGGTTCGGCGGACGTTTCGTGAACACCCATCCCGCGCTGCTGCCGAGCTTCCCCGGCGTCCGGGGCGCGCAGGACGCGCTCGACTACGGGGTGAAGGTCACGGGGGCCACACTGTTCCTCGTGGACGAGGGCGTGGATACCGGAATCATCCTCGCCCAGTGTGTGGTGCCCGTGGAGGATGCGGACACCGTGGAGGAGCTCACCGAGCGGATCAAGGTGGCCGAGCGGGCGCAGCTCGTGGAGGTCGTGGGCCGGATGGCGCGCGAGGGCTGGACTGTGGAGGGGCGGCGGGCGCGGATCGGCCGGAGCCGCTGAGCCCGGAGTGCGGATAGCCGGCTGGCGACACCTGTGGCGGAAATGTCAAGCATCCTTGACTGTCAAGCGAGCTTGACTGTAAAGTCTCATTTACACCGCCACGGCATCGGGCCGGGGCAGCGTCCGAAGGGACAGGCACCATGAACTCGCAGCAGGATTCCACCCGCAGCACCTGGGGCAGGGCGCGCATCGGCGGCGCTCGCGTCCCCGCACTCGCCATCGCCGTTCCGGTCGGACTTGTCCTGGCCATCGGGATCGCCTTCGGCGTCCACTACGGCGGCGGCACCGGCGAGGACCCGGTGCTCACCATCGCCATCATCGCGCTCGCGGTAGCGCTCCCGGCGATCGCACTCATCTACGCGATCGTGGTGGACCGCGAGACCATCAAGGGGGCGGTCGCCCGGCCGGAGGACTCCGTGGAGGCCCGCTGGTACGAACAGGCCGCCTTCGGCGCCTTCACCGATCTCCTGCTCCTTTCCGGGATCGGGGCGGTGGTGGCGTCCTTCCTGAGATGGGAGGCCGAGGTCAACCTCGTGCTCGGCGGGCTCCTCCTCGTGGCGTTCGTGAGCTTCGGCATCCGCTACCTCGTGATCCGGGGCAGG
>JAAZBW010000046.1 GCA_012513625.1 Actinomycetales bacterium
CGGACCTCCTGTCCCGGCCGTGGCCCACGCTCGACTTCCTCGGCTGGATCGATCCCTCGACGCCGATGCGCGGCTACCTCGTGGTGGACCTGCCCGAGGGCCTGACCGGCGTCCGGCTCCGGTTCCCGGGGAACCCCGCCTCCACCCGCCGCACGTCCATGTGCGCGCTCTGCCACACCACGCACGCCGTGGGCGGGGTGGCGCTCGTCTCTGCCCCGCACCGGCGGGGAGACTCCGCCGGATCATTCGGCACCTACGCCTGCGCGGACCTCGCCTGCTCGTTGCATGTGCGCGGACTCACGGGCCCGTTCCACGGGGTGCCGGCGCGCGAGACCCTCGGCTTCGACAGCGCCGTGAGGCGCCTGCGCACCAATGTGGCGGCGTTCGTGCGCCGGGTGGCGCGGGAGGAGTAGCATCCCGGACGCCCCGGCTGGTCATCCGCTGGAGGACTAGCAGACGAGGCGGAGAGTTTCCCTGGCAGCCCTGCCGCGCGCCCGCCCGTTCGCGGTGGCCAGCAGGATGCCTGCCACCAGGAGCACGAGGGCGACCGCCCAGCGGATCAGGACCATGGTGAGGTCTCCGGAGGGGTCCGCAAGATCGTCCCACCGCCGATTGAGCCGCACGGACATCACGGTGGCCACGATCGAGACCACCACTCCCGCAATCCAGAGGATCGTTCCGAACCACACCTTCCAGGCGGGCAGATCGAGCCCCACCGGAAGATCGCTCATGTGGTCAGAGTGCTGTGCCGCAGGCTCGGGCGCGCCCTCGGGCGCGTCGGGGGTCTCGGTCACGTCTCCAGCGTAGCGCGCGCATCCCGGGGGCAGGCTCCCCCGCGGGCCGTACGATGGGGGCGTGATCTTCAAGGCCGTGGGCGATCGGCGCCCCTACTCGGATCAGGTTCTGCAGGGGATCCCCTGGACTGCTATTCCCCCGCGCACCGTCCGCCTCGACCAGCTCACCACCACGCGCGCGCAACTCGATCTCAACACGCTCCTCTCGGAGGACTCCACGTTCTACGGCGATCTGTTTGCGCACGTGGTGGCCTGGAGGGGCGAGCTCTACCTGGAGGACGGCCTCCATCGGGCCCTTCGCTCCGCCCTCCACGGCCGGAGTGTGATCCACGTCCGCATTCTCGAGCTTGGGGATGACGGCACACCACTCGCGCCTGACGGTACGGTAATCCGGTGAGCACCAGCGAGAGGGAGCACGCCCGTGGCAGGGCCGAGCGCCGCCGCCGTCTCCAGCAGCGCCAGACCCTGGTCTACGGCTCCCTCCTCCTCCTCCTCGGCCTCGTGCTCCTGGTCTCGTGGCTGCAGTGGACCGGCGCGATGCCCTCTCCGTTCGCCCGCGAGTTCACCACCGAGGACAGCCCGCGGATCTCCGAGGCGGTGGCGTGCCCCGCGGAGGGCACCGTGATGGTGGCGCCCGGCGAGATCACCGCCACCGTGCTCAACTCCACCCCCACCGCGGGACTCGCCGGGGATGTGGCGGAGGAGTTGAGCGGCGCCGGCGTGGTGGTGGACCAGGTGGGCAACTGGGGCGAATCGGTCCTTGCCAGCCA
>JAAZBW010000047.1 GCA_012513625.1 Actinomycetales bacterium
GCGCGGGATCGCCTTCTCGAGCGTCTGGAGGTCCGCCAACTGGAGCTCGGTGGTGATCGTCTCGATGTCCGCGAGCGGATCCACCCGCCCGTCCACGTGCACCACGTCCGGGTCCGCGAACGCCCGCGTCACCACGCAGATCGCCTCCGCCTCCCGGATGTTCGCGAGGAACTGGTTCCCGAGCCCCTCCCCCTCCGAGGCGCCGCGCACGATCCCCGCAATGTCCACGAACGTGACCGTGGCCGGCAGGATCCGCTCGGATCCGAAGATCTCCGCCAGCTTGGGGAGCCGCGGGTCGGGGAGCGGAACGATTCCCAGGTTCGGTTCGATGGTCGCGAACGGGTAGTTCGCGGCCAGCACAGTTGCCCGTGTCAGCGCGTTGAAGAGGGTCGACTTGCCGACATTCGGGAGCCCGGCAATACCAATCGTGAGAGCCACGGGGGCAAGCATAGGCGAGCGTTCCCGCCACTCCGGCACCCGGGAGCCGTGAGATTGCCGACGGCACCGCGCACCTCCCGTCTCCCCGTCCCGTTCGTGGGGGTGGGCGCGAGTAGCGTGGAGGAATGATCCACAGCGTCAGGAACGAGAGCGGCACGGGCCGCCTCCAGGTGATCGCCGGCCCCATGTTCTCCGGCAAGTCGGAGGAACTCCTGCGCCGGGTCCGCCGCGCAAAACTCGCGGGACTGGACGTGGAGGTGGTGAACCACTCCTTCGATACGCGCCACGGCTCCGGGGTGGTCTCCTCGCATGCGGGTCTCAGCATCACCTCCACCTCCGTCGCGGACCTGGCCGGCCTCCTCACCCACCTCGGGGACCGCACGCCGGACATCCTCGCCATCGACGAGGCCCAGTTCTTCGGCGCGGACCTGATCCCAGCCGTCGAGGGGCTCCTCGCCCGCGGCATCACCGTGATCGTGGCGGGGCTCTGCGTCACCTACTACGCCCGCCCCTTCGAGCCCCTCCCCTCCCTCATGGCGCTCGCCGAGGAGGCGGTCAAGCTCACCGCCGTCTGCCACGTCTGCGGCGCGGACGCCGCCTTCCACCAGCGCATCCACGATTCCGGCGTGGGCGATTCCCAGCATCCCGTCGAGGAGCATGTGGGCGGTTACGAGACCTACGAGGCGCGCTGTCGCCGCCACCTCACCCTCCCGACGGCGTAGCCCGCCTTCCGTACGGAACCCCCCCACCCGTCGTCGCCCCCCCCCGGACACGACGAAGGGCGGGCCTCCCGTACGGAAGCCCGCCCCGCGTCGTCGTGACCGGAACTAGCCGGCGAACCACCCGCCGTCGTTGGGGATGATTGCGCCGGAGACGTTGCTGGCCTCGTCCGCGAGCAGGAAGACGATCAGGTCAGCCTGCTGCTGCGGGCTCGCCATGCCGAGCGCGGACTGGTGCACGGGACCGATCGCGGCCATGGCGGCCTGATCGATCTTGGTGGGGTCGATGGAGCTCATGATGTTGGTCTCCACGCCGCCCGGGCACACCGCGTTGCAGCGGATGCCCTCCCTGCCGTAGCGGTAGGCGGTGTTGCGGGTGAGGCCCACCACCGCGTGCTTGGAGGCGGTGTACGCGGCGCCCGCGGCAGCGCCACGGATTCCGGCCTCGGAGGCGGTGTTGACGATCGAGCCGCCGCCGGCCGCCAGCATGTGCGGGATCGCGGCGCGGGTCATGTAGAAGGTGCCACCCGCGTTGATGCGCATAACGCGCTCCCACAGATCAACGGGGGTCTCGGCGGCGCCGGAGAACTGGTCCATGATGCCGGCGTTGTTCGCGAGCCCCTTGAGGGGACCCTTCGCGGCGGCCTCGTCCACCATGGCCTGGGCCCGCTCGGGATTGCCGATATCGCCGATCAGGGCGAAGGCCGAGCCGCCGGCCTCCTCGATCAGCTTCACGGTCTCGTGGGCGGAATCCGAAATGTCCGCCACGGCCACGGTGGCGCCCGAGGCGGCGGCGGTGAGGGCGGCGGCGCGGCCGATTCCGGAGCCGGCGCCGGTAATGATGACTACTCGTTCGGAGAGGGTGTAGGGCATGTCTCCTCCTTGGGACATCGAGGGTTGGTGGGGGCCCTTCCAGCCTATTGTGGCTGCCTCATCGCCGGTGGAGGATCGGGATGGTATTCCTTCTGGGCCGTACGATTCCGGGGTTTTGGTCGCTGTTGAAATCCTAGACTTGATGGGATCCCTTCCAATTGAAGACGCTAGGAGGCGCGCTGTGAGGGCATGGCATTTTGTGGGTACTGGAAAGCCGTTCGAGAGGGTGGACATCCCTGAGCCCACCGCCGGGCCGGGCAAGGTGGTCATCGACGTCAAGGGTGCCGGGCTCTGCCACTCCGACGTGGGCATCCTCGAGGACGAGAAGTGGCTCGCTCTCATGAAGGAGCTCCCGGTCGTTCCCGGCCACGAGACCGCCGGCGTGATCTCCGAGGTGGGCGAAGGTGTCACCGAGTGGCAGGTGGGTGACAGGGTGGCCGTCACTCCCATGGCCGAATCCATGGGTTACATGGTCAACGGCGCCTGGGAGGATCGGGCCGAGGTGGCGCAGGAGGGCCTTATCCGCATGCCGGAGGGAGTGACCTTCGCACAGGCCGCGGCGGCCACAGACGCCGGCATGACCTCGGTGGGCGCACTCACCACGGGCGGCGTCAAAGCCGGCATGAAGGTGGGCATCATCGGCTTCGGCGGGCTCGGCCAGATCGGGGCCCGCGTGGCGCACCTGCGCGGCGCGGAGGTCTACGTGGCCGAGATCAACGAGGACGTCTGGGAGCGGGCCACGGAGGGCGGCGCCGTCAAGGTGGCCAAATCCATCACGGAGTTCGCCGACTACCAGCTCGACGTCATCATCGACTACGCCGGCTTCGGCGTCACCACCGCGGAGGCGCTCCAGGTTGTCAAGTGGAGCGGCGGCGGACGCGTGGTGCAGGTGGGCATGGGCAAGCTCGAGGCCACCATCGACATCTACCCGCTGATCATCGGGCGCAAGGAACTCGTGGGCTCGCAGGGCGGCAGCATCGAGGACATCGAGGAGACCATGAAGTACATCGCTTCCGGTGACCTCGATCCGCAGATCACGGAGATCGACTTCGAGGAGATCGGTGCGGGAATCCAGCAGCTGATCGATGGGACGGCCCGCGGCCGCCTCGTCGCCACGATGGACTGATCCCATCCGCACGGGGGCACGGGTCTTCGGGCTCGTGCCCTCCGCGTGTCCGGAGGCCGTTTCCCCTCGCCGAGTGTGTGCCTCCGTCGACTGTGTGCCGAAAATGCTTGGCCACACACTCGACGGGAAAACTCTGGTCTACGCCACACAGTCAACGAATTGAGAGGGGAGAGTTGCCCCATGGAGATCGTGCTGATCGGCGGGCTGTGGGTGGATTGTGGCGCGTGGACCCGGGTGGCCGCCCAGCTCGGAGAGCGGGGCCACAGGGTCACGGTTCCCCTGTTGCCCGGAATCCACGACGACGATGCTTCCGCCACGTTCGAGTCCCACC
>JAAZBW010000007.1 GCA_012513625.1 Actinomycetales bacterium
AGTCTGCAACTGGAGTTTCTCAGCCCTCACCCTGCCTGCAAACAGACTGGTGAACGGGCTCAGTCACCTTGGAGTCCCCCCGAGCTCAAGTGACCCGAGCTGGGAGCAGTGGCCCTCTAAATGACGCCAGGACCCGGAACGAGGGCGTTCCCGAACTGACGGACTGCTGTCGCGGGTTTAGTTAGGCCGCGAGAGCGAAGTCGGTGCTCTTAGTTTCGGCACCTATTGGGTTGTACGGAGCGTTTACGAGATAACCGCACATCCTCGACCCGCTTCCCCTGGTAGGACGACCACCGTCGAAACCGATCATCCCCATGTGTTCGCTGTTCAGTTGTCCTTCCAATACTACTCAACCGCTGACCCCCCGGAAACATTCCCTAGTAGCCCGAGGCTCCGGTGCGGTTGGTCTCCCGCATGGCGCGCTGCGCCTCACGTTCGTCCTGCCGGCGCTTCAGGGTCTCGCGCTTGTCCCACTCGGCCTTGCCGCGTGCGAGCGCGATCTCCACCTTCGCCCTGCCACCCACGAAGTACAGCTCCAGCGGCACGATCGTCTGACCCTTCTCACGGGTTCGGTGCCAGAGCTTCGAGAGTTCGTGCTTGTGCAGCAGCAGCTTGCGTTTGCGCTTGGGCGCGTGGTTGTTCCAAGTTCCCTGGGTGTACTCCGGGATGTTCACTCCGTGGAGCCACGCCTCCCCCCCGTCAATCTCCACCCATCCATCCACGAGGCTCGCACGCCCATACCGGAGCGCCTTCACCTCGGTCCCGGTGAGAACGATCCCGGCCTCGAACCGGTCCTCCACGCTGTACTCGTGAAGGGCCTTCTTGTTGCGCGCGATCATCTTCTTGGCATCGCTCGCGGACTTGGCGCGCTCGGCGACAGTCGGCTTTGATTCCTTGGCCATCTCACGCTCCCTTCGTCCGGCCGGATACGACATTCAAGGATACGTCACCGACGCCAGCGGTCCGCCACCTATTTTCCTGACGACGGGGGTGGGGTTCCGTCGTCGGCGCCACCACCCGCAGTGGTTACGCGACGACGCGGGTGGGGTTCCGTCGTCGGCGCCACCACCCGCACTGGTTACGCGACGACGCGGGTGGGGTTCCGTCGTCGGACCTCAGTAGACGGTCATGGGATCGATGGTGCGGCCGTCCTTCCAGAGCTCCAGGTGCACGTGGCAGCCGGTCACGTTGCCGGTAGCCCCCGTGTAGCCGATCGCCTGGCCCTGGGAAACGCTCTGCCCGCGGCTGACCGCGAACGAGGAGAGGTGGTTGTAGACGGAGACCCACGAACTGCCGTTGATCATGCCGTGGTTGATGATCACCTGGTTGCCGTGGGTGCCGTTGCCGTAGGCGCCGCGCACGTCCGAGATGGTACCGCCGGCCACGGCGGACTGCCGATTGCCGCACGCGGATCGCAGGTCCACGCCGTAGTGCATGAACCAGCCGCCGGTGATCGGATAGACGCGGTAGCCGTACGGCGAGGTCACGTGGAGCGGACGCGGCACCGGCGTGACGAACGAGGAGGTGCTGGGTGCCGGCGCCGGGGCCTGCGTGGTGGGGGCTGGAGCCGGCTTGCTGGATCCAGAACTACCGGAGTTGTTGCGGCTGGACTCCGCCTGGGCGTCCGCCTGGCGCTGGCGCTCTGCCTCCTCCTCGGCCCTGCGTTGCCGTTCTGCCTCTTCTTCGGCCTTGCGCTGGCGTTCGGCTTCGGCCTTCCGGCGATTCTCGGCATCGATCTCGGCGATCCGGGAACCGAGGGAGTCGTTGTCCTGCTGGATCACCGCCTGCTGGCCCTCGATTGAGGACTTCTGGCCCTCGAGGTCCGCGGCAAGCCGCGACTGCAGTGCCTCGAGATCGAGCACCTCCTGGCGCTTCGCGGCAGCGGTGGCACGGGCATCCTCTGCGGCGCTGACGGCGCGATCGGCCTCCTCCTTGAGCTCCACCACGCGCACCAGCACGGCGTCCTGGCGGGCCTCGGCGTTGCGTTTGGTGGCCTCCAGCTCGCTCATCTCGTCCAGCACGGCGGTCTGCGAGCGGACGGCGGAGTCAAGCGCCGTGTACTGGGTGAGGAAATCGTCGGAAGAGGTGGAGCCGAAGATCAGGGAGACCGGGTTCTGGTTGGCGCCGCCGTTCTGGTACGTGGTGCGGGCGAGGGTCGCGAGTGACTCCTCGGACTCCGAGATGCGGCCCTGCGATTCGGCA
Source organism: Actinomycetales bacterium (assembly GCA_012513625.1). Taxonomy (GTDB): domain Bacteria; phylum Actinomycetota; class Actinomycetes; order Actinomycetales; family Actinomycetaceae; genus JAAZBW01. The sequence goes on from JAAZBW010000007.1 coordinate 2,203, forward strand.
ATCTCGGACTCGATCCCGCTGAGCTCTGCCTCCGCAACGGCGAGCCGGTCGGCCACGGCCTGTTGGGTGCGCTCCGCGGCGGCAAGATCCTCCACGGCCTGCGCGAACTGCGCCTCCACCACCGGAATCTGGTTCTGGGTGGCCTGGAGATCGAGGTAGGTCTGCTGCAGCGAGACATCCACACCCTCGAGGCTGGAGCGGAGCGATTCGAGCTCCGCCTCGTTCTGGCTGAGCTGGTCCACGAGGCTGTCGCGGTCGTCGGCCAGCGCGGGGGCAGCGAGCCCGAGTGCCGCCGCAAGTGCGGCGGCGAGGAGGGCGGAGGGGATTCTGCGTCTCACGTCATACCTTCGTGTAGCGGCCGAGAGTGACCAGGGACGAGATGATTGCGAGGGCGAGGGCGGCGACCCCAAGGAACGGGGCGATGACCCACACGTCGCTGGTGTCAATGAAGTTCACGAGCGAGTTCTCGCCGCCCCCGAACCAACCCTGCACCACGTAGCGCACCCCAGCCCAGAGGGCGGCGATCGCGAGCCCGGCGCCCACGAGCGCCGAGATGGCGCCCTCGAGCAGGAACGGCAGCTGGATGAACGAGTTCGAGGCGCCCACGAGCCGCATGATGGAGGTCTCCCGGCGCCGTGACATGGCGGAGAGGCGGATGGTGGTGGTGATGAGGAGGACCGCGGCCACCACCATCACGAGTCCGAGTCCCACGGCGAGCAACGTGGACTTGTTGAGGAGGTCGAAGAGCGGCTCCAGCACGTCCCGCTGGTCGATCACGGTCTCCACGCCGGCAACCCCACGGAGTTCGTCCGCGATCACCTCGTACTGCTCGGGATCGTGCAGGGCGATGCGGAGGATGTGCTGCATGTCCTCCGGGTTCACGCGCTCCACCCAGGGGGCGTCCGTGATGCGCAGGAGGTTCTGGTACGCCTCCTCCGGCGTCTCGTGGATGACCTCCTTGACGTAGGAGCCGAGGTCCGAGGATGTGAGGAGCTCCTGGACCGAGGCAAGCTGTTCGTCCGTGACGGGGCCGGCGGCGCAGTTCGGAACGTTGGAGCGATCCGGGCACATGAAAACGGCCACCTGCACCTGCCCGTAGAGATAGGTGCGCATCTTGTTCACCTGGAACTGCAGGAGGGCCCCCATGCCCACGAACGTGAGCGAGATGAAGGTGACGAGTACCACCGCCACGGCCATCGCCATGTTGCGGCGGATCCCCGTGAACGTCTGGGAGAGGATGAGTTGCCAGCGCATGCCTACCTCCCCGCCCCGTAGACGCCACGGTCCTGATCGCGGACCACCATGCCGTCCACCAGTTCGATCACGCGCTTGCGCATCTGGTCCACGATCTCGTCATCGTGGGTGCACATCACGATTGTGGTGCCGGTGCGGTTGATCCGGTCCAGCAGCCGCATGATGCCCACCGAGGTTTTGGGGTCCAGGTTTCCGGTGGGCTCGTCCGCGAGCAGCAGGGAGGGACGATTCGCGAAGGCGCGGGCGATGGCCACGCGCTGCTGCTCGCCGCCGGAGAGCTCGTGCGGACGCCGCTTCTCCTTGCCCTCGAGGCCCACGAGCTCGAGCACTTCCGGCACGTTGGTCTGAATGTGGTGGCGGGGCTTGCCGATCACCTGGAGTGCGATCGCCACGTTCTCGTAGACGGATTTATTGGCGAGCAGCCGGAAGTCCTGGAACACGGAGCCGATCTGGCGGCGGAGGTGGGGAACCTTCCAGTTGGAGATCTGGGAGAGGTCGCGGCCGAGCGCGAACACGGTGCCGGAGGTGGGGCGCTCCTCGCGGGTGACGAGCCGCAGGAAGGTGGACTTGCCGGAGCCAGATGCCCCCACGAGGAAGACGAACTCGCCACGCTCGATCTCAACAGTCACCTCGTCCAGCGCCGGGCGTGCGCCCCGGGCATACACCTTGGAGACGTTCTCGAAACGGATCACTCGGGGGATCTTCCGGCCGGCCGACTGGGGAGGGGACTCGGGTGTGAGCCTTCTCGAGCCTAAAGCTCTACTTGAGGCTAACTGGTCAGACACGCCGTCGGAAGCGCTCCGGACGGACTGCGGTCAAGACCACACTGTTCACACGAGTCACATCTGTCTCGTCACACGGCGGCCGGGACGAAGGTCCTACCCAGGGTGCATTCGCGCACACCTCCGCGCCTAGTCCTCGGCGTTCTCGAGGCGACGGCGCCACCGGATGCCGGCGTCGATGAAGTCATCAATATCGCCGTCAAACACGCCGGAGGTGTTGCCCACCTCGTGCTCGGTTCGCAGGTCCTTGACCATCTGGTACGGGTGCAGCACGTAGGAGCGCATCTGGTCACCCCACGAGGCCTTGATGTCCCCCGCGAGTTCCTTCTGCTCGGCCTTCTCCTGCTCCTGCCGCACCAGCAGGAGGCGGGACTGGAGCACCCGGAGTGCGGCCGCACGGTTCTGGATCTGGGACTTCTCGTTCTGCATGGAGACCACGATCCCGGTGGGGATGTGGGTCATCCTCACCGCGGAGTCCGTGGTGTTGACCGACTGGCCGCCGGGGCCCGAGGAGCGGAAGACATCCACCTTGATCTCCGCCTCCGGAATATCGATGTGGTCGGTGCTCTCGATCAGCGGGATCACCTCAACTGCCGCGAACGAGGTCTGGCGGCGGCCCTGGTTGTCGAACGGTGAGATGCGCACGAGCCGGTGCGTGCCGGCCTCCACCGAGAGCGTGCCGTAGGCATACGGTGCGTTCACCTCGAACGTGGCGGACTTGATGCCCGCCTCCTCCGCATGAGAGGTGTCCATGACCTTGGCGGAGTAGTGGTTGCGCTCCGCCCACCGCAGGTACATGCGCAGCAGCATCTCCGCAAAGTCCGCCGCGTCCACGCCGCCCGCGCCCGCACGGATCGTGACCACCGCATCGCGCTCGTCGTAGTCACCGTGGAGCAGGGTACGGATCTCGAGCTCTCCGAGGTCCCTCCGCAGCTTCGCGAGGGCCCGGTCCGCCTCCTCGAGGGTCTCGGCATCGTCCTCCTCGAGGCCGAGTTCCACCAGCGTCTCGGCGTCCTCGATCCGATCGTCCAGCTTCTCGAGGCGCTCCAGCTCACTCTGCGCGTGGCTGAGCGCGGAGGTGATCGACTGGGCGTTCGCCTGATCGTCCCAGAGGTCCGGCGCAACCGCCGCCTCCGAGAGTTCGGCAACGCGGTCACGGAGCGCATCCGGATCCATCACCGCGCGGATCTCGGCCAGTGTGTGCTGCAGGTCAGCGATCTCAGCGTTGTAGTCAGTTGCCACAAGGATCGAGTCTACCTTCCCGCCGGACGGCCCCGCGGGGTGGGGAAACCCATCCGCTAGGCTCCACGCATGCCCGACGGTTTATGGCTGAACATTGCGCTGGTATTCCTCTTCGTCCTCATAGGCGGCCTCTTCGCCGGCACCGAGATGGCGATCGTGAACCTCCGCCAGAGCCAGGTAGAGCAGATCGAGGCCGAGGGCCCGCGCGGGGCGAGGATCGGACGGCTGGTCCGCAACCCCAACACGTTCCTCTCTGCGGTCCAGATCGGCGTCACACTCGCCGGATTCCTCTCCTCCGCCTACGGTGCCTCCCAGATCGCACCCACGTTCGAGCCCTGGCTGGTCTCGCTCGGACTCTCGGCGGGAGCGGCGAACACCATTGCACTCGTGGGCATGACCCTGGTGATCGCCTATCTCTCGCTCGTGTTCGGCGAGCTCGTGCCCAAGCGGCTCGCCATGCAGAACGCGGTCAGGATCACCAAGGTGGCCGCCCCTCCCCTCAGCACCTTCGCGAGCCTCATGCGGCCTGTCATCTGGCTGCTCTCCGTTTCCACCAACCTCGTGGTGCGCCTGCTCGGCGGCGATCCGGATGCGCACAAGGAGGCCGTCTCCGCGGAGGAGATCCGCTCCATGGTCACCACCTCGGACGCGATCTCCGAGGCCAACCGGAACATCCTCCAGGACGTGTTCGAGGCGGCAGAGCGCACCCTCGTGGAGGTGATGCGTCCCCGCACGGAGGTCAATTTCCTCCATGGCGACCACTCCGTGGTGGAAGCCCTCGCGGCGGCCCACGCCATGCCCAACTCGCGTTACCCCATCTACGGTGACGACTCGGATGACATCCTCGGCTTTGTGCACCTGCGAGACCTCATCCGGGCGGATCGCCCCGAGAGCACGCGGGTACGCGCGGTGACACGGCCCATCGTGATGTTCCCCGGCACCGTCCACGTGCTGCGCGCCATCAACCTGATGCGCGCAGGCGGCCACCAGATCGCGATCGTGGTGGACGAGTACGGCGGCACGGACGGGATCGTCACGATGGAGGACCTCATGGAGGAGATCGTGGGCGACATCTACGACGAGTACGACGTCTCCATAGAGCCCGCGGACTCGGTCCTCAAATCGGCCGGCCTCGTGGAGGTGGACGGCGGGCTCATCCTGCAGGAGTTCGAGGCCCACACCGGGATCGACCTGCCGGACGACGGCTCGTACCAGACGGTGGGCGGCTACATCATGTCCCAGCTCGGCCGGGTGGCCGCGGAGGGAGACGAGGTGAACGTGCCCGGCTACCGGCTGGAGGTGGTCTCCGTGGACCGCAACCGGATCGCGCGCGTCAAGATCGAGACCGTCGGTGCCGACGACGGAGCGGAGGCGTCAGAGGACACCGAACCCACCGGGGACGGCGCGGTGGAGGACCGGGGCGCGGGACGCCGTCGTCGGGAAACCGAGTAGGCACCCACGCGGGTCAGGCGAGCCTCTCGAACCTCCGGTTGAGG
>JAAZBW010000048.1 GCA_012513625.1 Actinomycetales bacterium
CCCGGCGAGCTACCGAACTGCTCCACCCCGCGTTGGTACCTGATCAGTTTAGGCGAGCCGCGGCAGCGGGGCAAACCCCAGGGGCGTGCGAACCGTCACACGCCCCATGGGGCTCACCCTGTGGTTCCGGCGTCACCTCCGCCGTTGCCGGTACCCGTGCCGTCACCGGTCCCAGCGCCACCGTCAGTGCCATCGGTACCTGCGCCGCCGTCCGTGCCGTCGAGGCCCGGGACTGCGCCGTCCGTGCCCTGGGCGGGCTCCGGGGTGGGGATCTCCCCCACCAGGTCCGGGTCCACGATCGGATCCATACCCGCGATCTCGGCCTCGGCGGCGATCGCCTCGGCGAGTGCGCGGTCGAGGTCATCCTGGGCGCGGCCGTAGGCGGCCCAGTCGCCGGATATGAGGGCCTCCTGCGAGGCGATCAGGGCCTGGTTCGCGGCGTCGAGCGCGTTGCGGAGCCGCTCTTCTGCCGTGAGCTCTGCCCCCGGCTCGGCGGGCTCGCCCGGCTCGGCCGATCCCTGATCACCGGTCTCGGCACCAGAGTCGCCATCGAAGACCTGGTTGAGGGCCTCCTCGAGGGTGGGCGCGAAGCCGATCTCCTCACCGAAGGCCACCAGGATCCGGTGGAGCAGTGGAACCTGCGTGCCGGAGGATGACTGGGTGTAGACCGGCTGGACGTAGAGGAGTCCGCCACCCACCGGAAGGGTGAGCAGGTTGCCGCGCAGCACCTGGGAACCACCCTGCTGGAGCAGGTTGAGCTCCCGCGAGACGTCCGGATCCGCATTGAAGATGTTCTGCACCTGACCCGGGCCGGGGACCGTGAGATCACGGGGCAACTCCAACACGTGGATCTTGCCGTAGTCATCCGAAACCACGCCCGGTTCGCTGCCCGCATCCGCGTTCACGGACATGTAGCCGGTGAGGATCTGGCGTCCCGACTGGCCTCCGGGGATGAAGGCGGTTGTGAGGGCGAAGTTGGCCTGCTCCTCCTCTGGCATCGTCACCGTCATGTAGAACGGCGGCTGCGGCACTGCCTCACCCGAGATCGGGTCGTTCGGCACCTGCCAGAAGTCGTTACCGGAGTAGAAGGAGAAGGGGTCTTGCACGTGGTAGCGCGTGATGAGCTCGCGCTGCACCTTGAAGAGGTCCTCCGGGTAGCGGAAGTGGCTCATCAGATCGCCCGAGACCTCGTCCACCGGGGCGAGGATGTCCGGGAAGATGCCCTTCCACGCATTGAGGATCGGGTCCTCCTCATCCCACTGGTAGAGAGTCACAGAGCCGTCGTAGGCGTCCACCACGGCCTTGACCGAGTTCCGCATGTAGTTCACGCGGCTCACCGGCGAGAGGATCGAGGTCTGCTGCGAGGTGAGCGTGGCCGCCTCGAGGGATTCGCGCGTGGAGTACGGGTAGTCGTTCGAGGTGGTGTAGGCGTCCACGATCCACAGCACACGCGCCGGCGTCTCGGGATCGTCGTCGTGGTCCACCACGGCCGGGTAGGTGCGGCCGTCCAGCGTCAGGAACGGCGCCACCTGGGCCACCCTCTCACGGGGGTCACGCACCAGGAGGATCTGGGACTCGGAGGTCACGCGGTCCGCGAACAGGAGGTTGAGGTCCTGCAACTTGAGGGCGAACAGGACCTGGTGGAAGAAGCTGCCCACGGAGGGCCCGCCGTCTCCCTGATAGGTGTACTGGACCAACTGGTTGTCCGCCTCATCCGAGGGGTAGTCGAACTCCCACGGCGCGGTGCCGTCCGGGGCACCCACGATCGAGAAGTCCGGAAGTCCCACTCCCTCGCCGAAGTAGATGCGCTGCTCGTACTCGGGCAGGCGGCCCGTGGAGGGAACTCCCTGCTCGAAGAACACCGGGCGTCCGTCGTTCGCCGCCTGGTTGCCATAGGCGGCAGCAACGCCGAAGCCGTGCGTGTACACGGTGTGATCGTTGATCCAGGTCCGCTGCTCCTGCGAGAGTCCGTTGAGGTTCAGCTCGCGCGCCGCGATCACGGTGTCGTGCGTCTCCCCCTCGAGGTCATAGCGGTCCACCGAGAGTGTCTGCGCGAAGTCGTAGTACTGGCGCGACTGCTGGTACTGGCGGAAGGTCTGGTCTGCGATGGTGGGGTCCCACAGACGAATCTGCGCCGTGGCCTCGGAGTCCTCCCGCAGCTGGCCGGCCTCCGCCTCGGTGGCTGCCTCGTAGGACATCGAGATCTTGTCGTCCAGGCCATAGGCAGTGAGCGTGGCGGCAATGTTGCGGCGGATGAACTCGCTCTCGCGCTCCGCGGCGTTCGGGTCCACCGTGAATCGCTGGACCACCGCCGGGTATCCGACTCCCACCACCAGGGAGGAGACCAACATCAGCGCGAGGCCGGTGACGGGGATCTTCCAGTCGCCGCGGACAGCGGCCACGAGGAACAGGATCGCCACCACCACGGCGATGCCGGCGAGGATTCCGGAGCCCGGAATCCCGGCGTTCACGGAGGTGAAGCCGGCGCCGGAGAAGCGGTCGCCGTCGCTCACAAGGGCGGAGTACCGGTCGAGCCAGAGGTTGACGGCCCCCACGAGCATGAGGAGGGCCGCGAGGATGGCGAGGTGGATCCGTGTAGGGCGTGCCACCCGGAACCTGGGAGTGATCGAGAGGCCACCGTAGAGGTAGCCCACCGCCGCGGCCG
>JAAZBW010000049.1 GCA_012513625.1 Actinomycetales bacterium
CTGGAACACGAACCCGATGTGGTCCCGGCGAACCCGGGTCAGCTGCCGCTGGTTCATCTCGGAGATCTGCATCCCGTCCACCCGGATGTCACCCGCGGTGGCCCGATCCAGGCCGGCCATCGTGTGCATGAGGGTGGACTTGCCGGAACCGGAGGGGCCCATGATCGCCGTGAACCCGCCGCGCGCGAAGTCCACGTCAACTCCGCCGAGCGCCACCACCTCGGTGGAACCCTCGCCGTAGATCTTGCTTAACCCGCGGGCCGTGGCCACGCAGTCGGCGCCCTCCGGCAGCAGTCCGGGCGACGCGGAATCGTGCGTCCCACTCCAGGTGACCACCTCATCGGCTGAGTCCGTCGACGACGGCGCAGCAGGCTCGGGTGGGGAGCCCGCACCATGGTCCCGGTTCGGGTTCTCGGAGGTGGCATCGGTGGGCTGTGCGGCCGCGTATCGTCCCATGGCTCCATTGTGAGGGGTGAGGGACACCCTGCAGCAATCCGGATCCCCCCACGTGGACCGGGGGTTTTCCCCCCGTTGCGCCGGCGCTGCGGGCGCGCCGGCGCCCGCGTGTCAGTTGATCAGCTCGTCCATCACCCGGTGGATGCCCGGCCTCGTAGGGAGGGACGTGCCGTTGATGGTGTGCACGGGGACGGCCATTCGGGTTGAGGAGACCAGCCACACGCCGTCCGCTGAGAAGAGCTCTTCGCGCCGGACCCGCGCATAGCGGCACTCCCAGCCGGCCGCACCCGCCCGGTCGAAGAGGAACCGCTGGGTGGTGCCGTGCAGCAGGCCGAGCGCCGGATCGGGAGTCACGAGGGTGTCCCCCTGCGCGAGCACCACGTTTGCGAGGGGAGCCTCAAGCACGAAGCCATCGGTGGTGAGGAAGATGGCCTCGTCCGCCCCGCGTCCCTTTGCGAAGCGGGTGGCGGCCAGTGCACCCGCGTAGGAGAGGGACTTGACGCCGATCAACAGCCACGGTGCCTCGTGGGCGAGACCTGCGGGGACCCCGCGCGTGAGCGTCACGGCGGTGATGCCGTTCCGCCGCATCTCGAGCGTGGACTGGGGGACCATCCCCACCATGATCCAGCCGTGGAGCAGTCCGGTTCCCTCGCGACCGCGAGAGAGGAACCAGCGGATCACCCGGTCACCGCCGGGGTCCGGTGCCTCGGTTGCGGCCTGGAGGAGAGCCGGCTCCCACACCTCGCGGGAGGTGCCCGGCAGATCGAGGAGCCGGGCCGAGTTCGCGAAGCGGGCCAGGTGCATCTCGAGGGCGCGGATCTCACCGTCCCGCAGGAGTGCGGCCTCGAAGACGCCGTCGCCGCGGATGGCCGCGAGATCGTCGGCGGCGAGCAGGGGAGAGTCCAGGGCGGCGGGGCTCGTCTCGCCCGTGACGGGATCCACGAGGAGGAGGAACATGGTCCGAGCGTACTCCCTGGAGCATGCGTGGGTGCTGGCAGGGTGGGGGCGCTCGCGGGCGTCCCCGCCCTGCCAGCGCGTCCCGGATCAGGGGGGAGTCAGCACCACCATCGTCCATGAAACCGGGGGGAGTTCGATGGTGAGGGTGGTTCCGGTGAGGTGTGCGGACTCATTGGCGCGGACCACCGAGCGTGAGTCTTCGGTGGTACTGGCCTTCCAGTTGGGGTCGTGGTGGCTCAGGGTCACCGCGTCGCCGAGCAAGCAGCCGCCGGGCACCTCTATCGAAGCCGTGATTCCGCCGGTGGTGTGGCGGTTGACCACAAAAAGGCTGGCGGAGTCGGCGCTCCACGTGGCCACGGCGTCCAACGCGGGTACCGGACCGAACCTGAACGTCTCGATCGTCGGCGCGTCGACGGCGACACGGAGGACGTCCCCGCGGGCATGGTGGGAGGTCAGCGCGAACGGATGGAAGGTGGTCTGCGTCCACGCGGGGCCCCCGGGCTCGGTCATGATGGGGGCGATCACGTTGACGAGTTGGGCCTGATTGGCGGACCACACGCGGTCGGTGTTGCGGAGCAGGGAGATGAGGAGGTTGCCCACCACTACCGCATCGGCCACGGAGTAGTTGTCCTCGAGCAGGCGGGGTGCAACGGGCCAGTCGTCGCCCGTGGGTGGTCGGGACGGGTCGCGGTCGATGTACCAGACGTTCCACTCGTCGAAGGAGATGCCGATCTCCTTTGTGCTCTTCGTGCCCGCGGCCACCGCATCGATGACGGCGCCGACCTCGGCGATGAAGCGGTCCATGTCCTCAGCACTGACGAGTAACTCCTGGAGCCCGGACTCCTTTTCCCAGTAGTACGCATGTGCCGAGATCATGTCCACCTGCTCGTGGGCCTCGGAGAGGACCACGCGTTCCCACTCGCCGAAGGTGGGCATATCCCGGCCGGAGGAGCCGCACGCGACCAATTCGAGATCGGGGTCGATCATGCGCATGGCGCGCGCGGTCTCGGCGGCGATCCGGCCGTACTCCGCGGCGGTCTTGTGGCCGATCTGCCAGGGTCCGTCCAACTCGTTGCCGAGGCACCACATCCTGACGCGGTGCGGTTCCACGAAGCCGTTGGCGATCCGCCGCTCCGCCCCGTGCGATCCACGGGCCACGTTGCAGTACTCAACGAGGTCGACCGCCTCGAGGATTCCCCGGGTGCCGAGGTTGACCGCCATCATTGGCTCGATTCCGGCCTTCTTCGCCCATGCCATGAACTCGTCGGTGCCAAACTGGTTGGGTTCGAGGGAGTGCCACGCGAGATCCAGTCGCGAGGGACGTTCCTCCCTGGGGCCGACGCCGTCCTCCCAGCGGTAGCCTGAAACGAAGTTCCCGCCCGGATAGCGAACGGTGGACACGCCGAGTTCGCGGACGAGATCCAGGACATCGCGTCGGAAACCGTCCTCGTCCGATTCCGGGTGGTCTGGCTCGTAGACCCCCGTGTACACGGCGCGACCCAGGTGCTCCACGAACGAGCCAAAGGTGCGCCGGCGTACGGGCCCGATTGCGGTGGCGGGATCGATTGTCAGCCTGGCACGCATCATGTTCCGTTCCACTCAACCCTGCCTATCGGCAGCAGCGACCTGCTCATCCACCAGCTGCGCCGGTGACGCCGCGGCACTACCCGCCACCGTGGGCCACCTCCTGCGCCGCCGGGCCGTGCCGACCGGTGCAGTGGAGCCGCGCACAATGAACTGCGTGGGCAACCGGTGCTGGAGTTCGGCGATCTCCTTGCCCGCCATGAGGTCCAACAGCATGTTGAAGGCGGTGGTACCGATCGCGTGGAGGGGCTGCGCCACCGTAGTGAGACCGGGGACGGCGCGGGAGGCCTCCGGCACGTCGTCGAATCCGGTGACCGACAGGTCCTCCGGGATGCGCAGCCCGCGATCCTGAGCCGCGGAGATCACCCGGAGTGCGGACACGTCGTTGGCGGCGACGATCGCGGTCGGCCGGTCCGGATGGTCGAGGAGCGCGGCAGCCGGGCCGGCTGCCCCCACGGCCGTGTAGTCGCCCACCTGGATGAGCTGTTCGTCGACCGGGATCCCGGCGTCCAGCATCGCGGCGCGGAAACCCCGCTCGCGGAAGGCAGCAGAAGCGAGGTCGTCGCGGCCGCCCAGGTACCCGATCCGGCTGTGACCGAGGCCCACGAGGTGGTTCACTGCCGACCTGATGCCGCCCTCGTCGTCGACGTAGACTGCCGGGCGGCCCGGGTTCAGGCGCTGCGGATCAACGGCCACGATGGGAAAGTTTCCGGGGGGAGCCTCGACGCTGGGCGTGACGATGATCGCGCCGTCTATCAGGCTGCCGGCCAGCCGACCGAGGAGTTTGCGCTCCCACCCCGTGGGGGCGTGCGGGTTGTGCGACGCGCCGGCCCAGGCCATGATCTCGCGGTCTGTGCCCTCGGCTGCCGATCCGACACCCTTGAGGACCTCGGCCGAGTACGGCTCGAACTGGCTGACCAACACACCCACCACTCCGGTGCGGCGGGCCCGCAGCGACTGGGCGCCGATGTTGCCGACGTAGCCCAGTTCCTCGATGATCCCCCGCACGTGCCGCTGTGTGGCGGGCGCGATCCCGTCCCGGCCATTCATGACCTTCGAGACCGTCGACACCGACACACCGGCCGCCCGAGCGACGTCGGTGATTGTAACTCGGTGCATCACGTCCCCTTCCGCCGGCAGACTCTACCCGCCTCTTCCCCGCCCTCAGCCCTTGACCGCACCCGTGAGGCCCCCGACGATGCGCCGCTCGAAGATGCTAAAGAACAGCAGTGCGGGCAGCATCGAGAGCGAGGTGAACGCCAGCACGGCGGCTGTATTGACCGAGTACTGCGAGGCGAAGGCCTGCACACCCAGCGGAAGCGTGTACTTCTCTGGACTGCTCAGGATGAACAGCGGGAGCAGGTAGTTGTTCCAGGCGCCGACGAAGGCGAGGATGCCGGTGGTAATGACGCCGGGGAGGGACAGCGGCAGCACCATCCGGAAGAAGAAGCCCAGCCGGCCCGAGCCGTCGATCGAGGCGGCCTCCTCGATCTCCTTGGGGATCGCCCGGATGAACGGCACCAGGATGATCACAGTGACGGGGAGCGCGAACGCGATCTGCGGCAGGATGATGCCCGCCAGGTCGTCAGTCAGGCCCAGGGTGCGAATCAGGATGTACAGGGGCGTAATGGCTACCGTCAACGGGAACATGAGGCCCGCCGCGAAGAGGGAGAACAGCGCGTTTCGCCCACGGAAGTCGTAGCGGGCGATCACGTAGCTGGCCCCGAGGGCCAGGGCGACGCAGCCGAGCGTCGTCAGGCCGGCGGAGATCATCGAATTGCGGAACTGCGTCCAGAAAGTGTCGGCGGTCAGCACGTTCGTGTAGTTCTCGAAGATCCAGGGGTCGGGCAGGCCGGCCGGGTTGGTGGTGATCTGCGAGTTGCTCCGGAAGCCGCCGAGGATGATGTAGAGCACCGGCATAATGCAGACGGCGATCAGCACCGTCGCGATCAGGTAGACACTGGGGCTGCCCCAGGGGACCGACGACGAGCGACGTTTGCTGCCACGGGGCCGGCGGAATCCCCGTGAGGTGGGAGTTGCCTGAGCCATCAGTCCTGGTCCTTTCCGGGCTTCTCGGTGAGGGCGCCCTCGGTGTCACGTCGCAGCACGTACCGCTGGTAGGTCAGCGCGATCACCAGGGAGATGACGAAGATGACGACCGCGACGGCGTTGCCGTAGCCGTAGTTGCCCGCGAGACGGCCCTCGCGGACCATGTAGGTGGCCATCGTCGAGGTGCCCGCGGTGTCCGCGACGTACTGGCCCCAGATGATGTAGACCAGGTCGAACAACTGGAGCGACCCGATGATCGACAGGAAC
>JAAZBW010000050.1 GCA_012513625.1 Actinomycetales bacterium
CGTGAAGGCGTGGCGGGGCTGGCGGGAGCGGCGGCCGCAGGCCGACGCGGATGGTAGCCGAGCGGCAGACACCCGCCCCCGCGCACGAAGCCCCCGCGCCACTCCCGCGATGAGAGAAGTGAAGCGGCGGTGCCCACGCGTGCGGCGTCCAGGTCGCGCCGTCGGGCCCGATCGCGTCCACGGTACTCAGTCGATCTACGCCACACAGTAGATCTACGCCACACAGTCGATCTACGCCACACAGTAGATCTACGCCACACAGTCGATCTACGCCACACAGTTCACGGGGGCGGCCTGGTGTCACGGGGGCGGCCTGGTGTACGGCGGCACAGGGTCTTGGAAGGAGGGGCGTTCCGTCTCGGATGCGATTCGCCCCAGAAACGCGGAACCGGCACCCCCATCTGTGAATGTGGGGATGCCGGTTCGCTCGCGCGTGGAAGCGCGTGCGTCTGAGTGTTTACTCGGAGCTCAACACTTCCTTGTCAGCGAGTAGGTCTAATCCCACGTGGCATCACTCCTTTCAACGTTGGACCCGGATCGCGATCCGGCTTGCATCCAGTGTGCATCGGATCACGGACTTTCGCACCCCTTTTCCTCGAATCTGTGCAAACTCCAGCGGCACGCGACCGCACCGAGCGCCTCCTCGAACCGTCTGGGAGACTGGCCGAATGGCGATCCACGAACTTTCAGCACTCGAACTCGCCCGGGTTCTCCGTGACGGGGACGTCTCCGCGGCCGAGGTCAATCAGGAAACGCAGGGTCGGATCGTCACCGTCGGTGCGCAGGTGGGCGCATTCGCCCACACCGCCGAGGACCTCGCCGCGCGGCAGGCCGCGGAGGCCGACCGCACCCTCGTGGCCTGGCGGGCCGACGGTTCCCCTGGCGGGCCGGACGCTCCGCCGCCGTTCCTCGGCGTTCCCGTCCCCATCAAGGACCTGAACCAGGTGGCCGGCATCCCGTTCGAGGCAGGATCCGCCGTCATGCGGGGCACCACCGCCCAGGTAGACGATGGCGTGGTCACCCTTCTCCGCAACGCCGGCACCATCATGGTCGGCAAGACCACCACGCCCGAGTTCGGGTTCCCGCCCTACACCGAGCCCGCCACCGCCCCCGCAGCGCGCACCCCCTGGTGCCTGAGCCGCACGGCGGGTGGGTCCTCGGGTGGGGCGGGTGCCGCCGTCGCCGCCGGTGTTGTGCCGGTGGCCCACGGGTCCGACGGCGGAGGTTCCCTCCGCATCCCGGCCGCCGCCTGCGGCGTGGTGGGGTTGAAACCGAGTCGGGGCCGCGTCTCGCCCGGGCCCTACGGCGCCGAGTCGGTGGGCCTCTCAACTAACGGCGTGATCACCCGGACGGTGCGAGACTCCGCCGCGTTCCTCGACGTGCTCTCCCAGCCGTGGCCGGGCGACTCCTGGGTGGCGCCGCCCGAGGAGGGCGGTTTCCTCGCGGCATGCGATCGCGAGCCCGGTCGTCTCCGGATCGGCTTCCTGCTCGAACCCCTCAACTGCGATGAGATCGACCTGCACCCGGAGGCACGCGCCGCAGCCGAGAAGGCAGCGCGGCTACTCGAGGAGGCCGGCCATGTTGTGGAGGATGCCCCACGGCCCATGAATGGTGCGGACTGGATGACCTTCATGCCGCTCTGGTCCACCTTCGCGGCGCAGATCCCGCTCCCGGAGGGTGGCGAGGAGGGGTTGGTGCCGCTCACCCGGTGGCTCCGCGAGATGGGACAGCGCTTCACAGCCGCAGACTTCGCGAACGCGGTGGTCGGTGCGCAGGAGCTCGCGCGCCGGCTCACGGCCGCGTGGGAGCGGTTCGACGTGATCCTCACCCCCACGCTGTCCGCGCCGCCGCTGCCGCCCGCGGAACTCCAGCTCGCCGATCCCGCTGCGGACTTCGAGGCGCAGAAGCGGTTCACGCCGTGGACCAGCGTGTGGAACATGCTGGGCTCACCCTCCATCTCGGTTCCAATCCACGTGGGATGGGTGGCGGACCCGCAGGCCGCTGGAGGTGGGATGCACCTTCCCTTCGGGGCCATGCTCGGCGCCGTGCGCCCGGGAACGGAGGCCATGCTGCTTCAGCTGGCCGCCCACATGGAAGAGGCCGAGCCGTGGTTGCCACGGCTCGGCCCCGTCATGCGGAGGTTCCAGATCTAGACGGTCGGGGTCTCGTCCGAATCGTCCTTGCCGATCTTCGAGTCCGCCTGCTCGCGGACGTCGGAGATCTTCTCCTCGTAGCGCCCGCCGGTGACCTTGTTGGCCGCGCCCGCCACGCCATCGATGACCTTGTCACTGGCGTCTTCGAAGCCTTCGGACTGGGTCACCTCCTCGACCTTGTCCTTCACAGCGGCGACGCCCTCGCCCACCTTCTCCTTGGCAGTCTCGAAGGCTTCCTGGGCCTTGCCCTTGATCTCATCGAAGTTGACCATCACAGCTCCTTACCTCGTGTACACAACCGACGGTGAAATTGTGCCAGCCCGAGCGCTCGTGTGGTGCACGGTCCAGCGAGGTCGCCCGGGTGCGCCACATCTCACGCGACCTGGCGAATCGGGGCGGCCCCGCCGGCTCGGCCCCCTCGGCCGGCTCGGCCCCCTCGGCCGGCTCGGCCTATTCCGCCTACTCGGCCGGCGGACCCGCGAGGCTCTGGAAGTACTCCATCACCCGCGCATCGGCCCAGCCCCAGGCGTCCTCGCCGCGCAGGACCACGTCCGCTCCGCCGTCGCAGTAGATCGTCTGGCCAGCGCAGTGGGTGTTCTCCGGCGAGGTGAGCCAGATCAGCAGGTGGGCGATGGACTCGGCGGACTGGTGGTAGTTGAGCGGCATCGGCACCACGGCGTCAGCCATCGCAGCGCCTTCCGGTGTGGCGATCAGGTCCGTAGTCATGGGCGTGATCACGACTCCGGGGCCCACCGCGTTCAGGGGGATGCCGGCGCCGGCCCACTCGGGGGAGACGGACTGGCTGCGCACCCAGATGGAGAGGGCCCGCTTGGTGGAGGCGTAGATCAGGTTGCCGGTCTGCTCGTTCGCGGCGAGGCCCTCGGCAATCTCGAGCGCGGCCGGCTCGTCCTGGTTCAGGAACGCCTCGACGAGTGGTGGGTAGTTCGGCTGGAGCGAGGACATCGAGGAGACGACCGCCACCCGCGGCGCGTCCGACTGCGCGAGGGTGGGTCGGAGCGCCTCGAGGAACTCGACCACGCCGTAGTAGTTGACGGAGGCGGTGACGGCCTTCGGGATGGACAGCCCGGCACACGCGATGACGGCGTCGACCGTGCCGTTGGCGGCGGCCAGCGCGTCCTGCGCGGCGGTCTGGCGGCCCTCGGGTGTGGAGAGGTCACCGGTCACGTCCGAGTTGCGGAGGTCCACACCCACTACGGTGTGTCCGGCCTCCCGGAGAAGCCTGGCGGTGGCGGCACCGATGCCGGATCCGGCGCCGGTGACAACGTACGTGCGGGTCATGTTTCCTCCTTGATGGATGGGGGTGCTCCTAGGATCCCGCAGGTGGGCGGCACATTGTGGGGACCTTCGTCTTTAGCGGCGTGTGCAGAATGGCACGATTAAGCCATACTGGTGCAGTATTGGCCCAGATGGTTGACAACGTGGGCCAACTTCACCGTTGACCTCTCGGTGTTTATGTATTGTTTAAGTAGTAAATGGGGAGGGTTCATGAGTGCGGATGGGGCGGGAAGCGTACCGTCGATGGTGGAGGTGGCCGAGAGCTACATCCGCACGAAAATCGCGACCGGGGAGTTCGTTCCGGGCTACCGGCTGAAGGAGCGGGACCTCGCAGAGGAGATGGGCATATCGCGCATCCCCATCCGTGAGGCGATGAGGTCACTGGCCTCGGAGGGCTTTGTCACGATCGTGCCGCGCCGCGGCGCACTCGTGACGGAGCTCCGCCGCGAACATCTGGAGGAGATCTTCGAGGTGCGCGAGGCGCTCGAGGCGCAGGAGTCCGTCCTTGCCGCCCAGCGGGCCACCCCCGCGCAGAGGGCCGCAATGCGGGCGGCAGTTGAGGAGGCGGCCGCGGCCGCCGGGCGCGGCGATATGGAGGTGATGAACGCGGCCAACATCCGGTTCCACGAGATTCTTGCCCAGTCCACCCGCAACTCCTCCCTCGCGAGCATCCTGGGGCCCATCAAGAACCGGTTCAACTGGATCATGCGCCAGAGCGAGGAGACCCTCGGCGTGGCCGAGGAGCACCGCGCCCTCCTCGAGGCGATCGAGGCAGGGGACACGGAGCTGGCCCGCGCCCTCGCAATCGGACACGTTCGGACCAGCAAGAGGCTCACCCTCACGGTCCTGTTTCCCGACGACGACGACGCCGCCACCGTTGTTGTCGCCGAGTAACGGGGAGCGCACCTTCCGTCACGCGCGGCCGCCCGCGCAGGCTCTCGGGCAGGCTCCGCGGCAGCATCCAGAAGTTGAGCGGAATAGGCTCAACTCTGTGGTGGTTGAGATGTACAGACATCAGTGACCTCGCTGCCCCGTAAGGAGAACCCGTGACAGACAAGCTCACCACCAAGTCGCAGGAGGCCGTGGCCGCCGCGATCCAGCTCGCCACCAGTGCGGGCAACCCCACGCTCGAGCCCGTCCACCTGCTGCGTGCCCTGCTCGCCCAGGAGGGCGGGGTGGCGCTTGGGCTGCTGCAGGCAGTGGGCGCCAACCTCCATGACATTGAGATCCGTGCCCACGGTGAACTCGCCCGGCTCCCGGGAGCGCGCGGCTCCTCCGTCTCCCAGCCGCAGACCTCCCGTGAGGTCCTCAATGTGATCGCGCAGGCGGGCCAGGAGGCTTCCGCGCTCGGGGAC
>JAAZBW010000008.1 GCA_012513625.1 Actinomycetales bacterium
ACTGGCTCCATCTGGCCCACCGCGATCCTCAGCATACGTTTGCCCGCCTTTCGATTGGTGGTGGGGGCTGTTGGGGTCTGGAGTGATTCACACTGTCGACGGGGGTTGGCGGGGCCTTAACCACACAGTCGACGGAAACTTTCGGGTCTAAGGCACACAGTCGACGAGAGGTGGGTGGCTGATGCAACCGAGTGTTGACGTTTGCGCACAGCACGACCATACTCGCTCTAGTTGCTATAGCAACACAGATTGGATCTAGCAGAAAATCCCCCTTCGGGCCCCGCCATCTGCGCCGGCCTCAAGGCGGGCCCATCCGGAAAGGCAGGACGAGGATGTCCACAATCAAGCGGCGGAACACCCTGATTCTCGCGACCCTGGTGACCGCGGGCATGGCAGTCACGGCCGGCTGCGCGCCAAGCACTGACTCCCCCACCAGCCCCGGCTCCGACGGCAGCACCACAGCCGCCGGCGCGGATGTCATCACCTACCGCGTGGCCACGATCGAAGGCGTCGGCACGCCCATGAACGATGGGTTCAACCGCTTCGTCGAGGAGGTGGAGCAGTGCTCCGCGGGCCGGCTCGTCGGCACCAACTTCCCCGCGGGACAGCTGGGCGGCTTCGTGGACCTCATCGACGGCAACCGCACCGGCACCTACGAGATCACGAGCGGCGGCTTCGACGTGGAGGGCGAACTCGCCCCCAGCCTCTCCGCACTCTCCCTCGGCTACGTCTTCGAGGACGAGGACCACGTGGAGCGCGTCATCGCGGAGATGCTCCCGGAGATGTCGGACATGCTCGAGGAGACCACCGGCGCCACGATCATCGGCATGGGCGAGGACGGCTGGCGCTGGACCTTCAGCTCACGCCCCGTCGAGACAATCGACGACTTGCAGGGCCTGAAGATCCGCGTTCCGGAGGCCAACATCCCGCTCGGCCTGTGGAACGCGCTCGGCGCCGCGCCCACACCTGTCCCCTTCACGGAGATGTACAACGCCCTGGAAACCGGCGTCATCGAGGGCGGCGAGAGCGCGCTCGCCCAGATCGAGGCGAACGCGTTCTGGGAGCCGGCCCCGTACCTGAACAACACCAAGCACTGGTTCAATATCAAGCCCGTGCGCGCCAACGCAGACTGGTTCAACTCCCTCGATGGCGAGCTGCAGAACTGCCTCACCACCGCCGGAGACTCCGTCTTCACCGAGGTGCGCGCCACCAGCCGCGCCATCGAGGCGGAGACCGTCGAGGAGCTCCAGGCCGAGGGCGTCACCGTCTTCGACGAGCCCGCAGACCTCGACGAGTGGAAGGCCCGCTCCGCCACCTTCGACGCGCAGTACTTCTCCACGCACCCCGAGGCCGAGGCCTTCATCAACGACGTCAAGTCCCTCGCCTCCAACTAGGACATGCACACCATGACCACTGGGACACCACCCATCGACGGCCCGGCTGGGTCCTCACCCGGCGAGGCGCTCACCACCCCGGCACCGCACGAGACCGAGGACCTGCCGGCCGCCCGCCCGAGCACCTCACCGGCACTCCGGCTCTTCGACCGGGCCATCGACTCCGCCACGGCCGTGCTCCTGATCGGCATGGTCTCGGTCTCGATCCTGCAGGTGTTCATGCGCTACGTGATGCACTCGCCGCTCGCGTGGCCGGAGGAGATGTCCCGCTGGGCGTTCCTCTGGCTCGTGATGCTGGGGTGCGTGACCGTGACCCGCAGGGGAAGCCACATCCGCATGGCGCTGTTCGTGCACCTGCTCCCGGCGCGGACCCGCCCCCACACGGACCTGCTCGGGATCGCGCTGTCCGCCACCGCGCTCGGCCTCGTGGGGTACCTGGGGCTGCGCGTCATGGCGCAGACCACGGGGATCTCCATCAACGGCGGGTTCTCCTACCGCTGGCTCTACCTCGCCCTGCCGGTGGGCGCGGCGCTCTCGCTCCTGAACCTGCTGCGCTCCGACGTCGTGGGGGTCCGCCGCGCCTCGGTGTACGGGAGCGTCGCCATCGGGGTGGGCCTCGCGTACGTGGTCCTCGAGTTGGTGGGCCTCTCCTACCTCGTGGTATTCGATCCGACGACGTTGTCCCTGGTTGCGTCGATGGCATTCCTTGCGTTGGGGGCTCCCGTCGCGCATGCCCTCCTTCTGGGGGCGACGATCGCCTTCGAGGCCGGGGGTCTGCCCGACGTCGTAGTGGCGAACCACTTCGCCTCCCAGGTGAGCACGAACTTCACCCTGCTGGCGATCCCGTTCTTCATCTTCATGGGTGCCCTCATGAACGCCGGCGGGATCACGAGTGCGATCATCGATCTCGCCCTGCGGCTCGTGGGGCACCTGCGCGGTGGGCTGGGTCAGGTCAACATCGCCACCTCCACGCTGCTGGGCGGCCTCTCGGGGTCCAGCTCCGCTGACTCCGCGATGGTCGCCAAGCTGCTGGTCCCCCCGATGGAGCGGGCCGGGTATCCGCGTGCGTTCGCCGCCGCGCTGACCGCCATGGGCTCCATTACGACGACGCTGATCCCGCCCTCGATCTCGTTCCTCCTCTATGCCTCCCTTGCGGGGGTGTCCGTGGGGGCGTTGTTCATGGCGGGGATCGTGCCGGGCCTGATCTTCGCCGGTTCGCTGATGATCGCCGTGTGGTTCCTGGCCGGGCGGGTCTACCGGGGCATCCGCGCGGAGGAGCGCTCGCCGTGGTCGGCCCGCGGCCGCGCCTTCCTCGGCGCCCTGCCGGCCCTCCTCCTGCCGCTCGGCATCCTGATGCTGCTGCGCGGTGGAGCGGTCACCGCCACCGAAGCCGGCGCCGTCGCGAGCCTTTTCGCGCTCATCCTCGGCCTGGCCGTGTACCGCAAGGCCTCGCTGCGCTCCACCTGGGAGGCGGCGAAGGAGTCCGCCAACGACACGGCGGTGATCCTGTTCCTGCTTGCCGCCTCGGCGCCGCTCGCCTGGCTCCTGATCGCGGAGCAGATCCCGGTCAAGGTGGCGCAGAGCCTCGAGGGCATCGAGAGCCACGCGGTTTTGATGACCCTCATCGTGCTGTTCCTGCTGGTGATCGGGCTGGTGCTGGAGCCCCCGCCCGCGATGGTGCTGGTGGTGCCGATCCTCGCCCCGATCGCGCAGGCCGCCGGAATCGACCTGATCTGGCTCGGCGTGGTGCTCGTGCTGACCATCATGCTCGGCCAGATCACCCCGCCCGTGGGTGGGCTAATGTTCATCGCGGCCGGCGTGTCCCGGGCCAAGGTGGCGGCCGTGTTCTGGGAGGCCCGCTGGCTCTACATCCCGGTGGCGGTGGTCCTCGCCCTCCTCATGTTCATTCCCCAACTCTCCCTCTGGCTGCCCCAGGCGCTCGGTTTCGGATGACCCGCCACGTGACCTCCTCGAGCACCCACCCCACACCCCAACGACGAAAGGAGTCCGCTGTGTTGGACCTTCCCACTCCCCCACGCACT
>JAAZBW010000051.1 GCA_012513625.1 Actinomycetales bacterium
ACCGGAGATGAGGACGTCATCGGCGCGCCAGAGGATCGCGAGCCGCCCGTCCCGCCACTCGCCGAGGTCGGAGGTGACCAGGTGCCGCACGCCGTCGACGTCGCGGAACGGCTGGTCCGCGGCCTCGAGGTAGCGGGTGGCGAGCATGGGCCCGGCGAGCAGTATCCGCCCCTCCTCGAGGTTCACGGAGACGCCGGGGAGGGGCACGCCATCGTAGACGCAGCCGCCGGCGGTCTCGGTCATGCCGTAGGTGGTGACGATGGGGACGCCCGCCCCCCGTGCGCGCTCGGCCACGGCGGGGGGCAGCGCGGCGCCGCCCACGAGGATCGCGTCGAGTCGGGTCAGGGGCGCTGGCTCGGTCTCGAGGAGGCGGAGGAGCTGGGTGGGAACGAGGGAGAGGTAGCGCGGAACGTCCGCGCGCATGGAGTCGATCTCGGCGGCAAGCGTGGCCGGGTTGCCCGCGTGGATGAGCGGAGGGATACCGGCGACGGCGGAGCGCAGCACCACCTGGAAGCCCGCAATGTGGTGGATCGGGAGGGAGGTCAGCCACTGGCCGGGGCCGTGCAGGCGGGCGAAGGTGGCCTGGGCGGAGGCCTCGAGCGCGGCGCGTGAGAGTCCCACGAGGTGGCCGACGCCACTCGTCGAACCCGAGGTGGAGATCACCACGTCCACGCCGTCCCACGGCTGGGTGACGCGCTCTACGGGGGAGGGGACGCCGTCGTCGGGACGGGTGGCGGCGACCCCGGCGGGAGGCGTCATCACGAGCGGCGCTCCAGCGGGCGGTCCCGTGAGGATCCGATAGAGGCGGTCAACCGCCGCCGGTTGGGTGCCGCCCGGGACCTCTCGGGGGACTCGCGGCTTCACGGGGTCAGCCTAGGCGCTGCGGTGGTGTTGACTTGCAGGATCTGAACCGAGAGGAGAACCCATGAAGCGGGTCCTCGCCGCCATCGCGGCCTCTGCGCTGTTCCTGGTGGGGTGTGGCGGCTCGCCCGAGCCCGAGCCCGAGCCCACCACGGTGGCAGCGCCGTCCCCCGAGCCCACCACGGAGGAGCCGACCACGCCGGAGCCCACCACGGAGCCCCCGCCGCCCCCCGTCTGGCCGCTGACGGGCGCGCTGGTAGAGGACCCCGCGCAGGCGGGCCAGCACCCGGTGATCGGGATCAAGGTGGAAAACTCCTCTGCCGCGCGGCCGTGGGTGAACCTCCAGCCGGCGGACATCGTGTTCGTGGAGATGGTGGAGGGCGGAATCACCCGGTTCAACGCCGTCTACAACTCGGTGCTCCCGGACGTCGTGGGCCCCGTGCGTTCGCTGCGGCCGATGGACGCGGCGATCCTCGGGCAGTGGAACGGCACCCTGCTCGCGTCAGGTGGCCAGCCGCAGTTCGTGGATCGCGTGGAGAGCGCCGTGGGATTGCGCACGATGGACCGCGGAGACGCGGGCTTCTACCGCGAACGCTCTCGGCGCGCCCCGCACAACGTGATGGTGGACCTCACCACCGTGGCGCCCACGCTCGAGCCCTCGGGTGAGTTCCCCGTCTTCGCCGAGTACGCACCCGGCACCTCGTCCACGGCCGGTGGCGAGGCGGCCTCCTCCGTGCAGGTGAACTACCCGGGCGCCACCTCGCGCTGGGACTTCGACGCCGGAAGCGGCGTCTACTTCCGCTTCGACCGGGGCACCGCCTCCCTGCAGGTGGACGGATCCCACGTCTACTCGCAGAACGTACTGGTGCTGCGGGTGGAGACCCAGAACACCGGGGCGAAGGATCCGGCAGGCAACCCGGTGCCGGAGACCCTCCTGAACGGGAGCGGTGAGCTCCATCTGTTCCAGGGCGGCACACTGACCGCCGGGACCTGGTCGAAGGGTGGAGACAACGATCCATTCGTGTTCACCGATGCGAACGGCGCCCCGCTGGCGCTCGCCGAGGGCAACACCTGGGTGGAGCTCCTGCCCACCCAGGGAACGATCAGCTGGGAGTAGGTCGCGTCATACCGTGGGTGGATGTCACGTCAACCCCCAAGGGGATGGCGTCGGCCGGAACCGCTGCCTCGGGCATGATGTATCGCGCCTCACACGCGCGGACACTGGGAGTGGCGAGAGAAAGATCGGAGGAGGGACCGAGAAATCTCTCGAGCCGATGAGCCTCTTCGGAGGTATTCCGGCCAGTGGGGCCCGTCCGTTCGGGGGAGCGGCGGGCCCCTTCGCCGTCCCACCCGGCGATCGCTCGTCCGCCCCCCGCCTTCCCGGGCCCGGCCGCTGCGGTTCGGCCTGCACGGGCCCCTTCTCTGTGATTTGGCCCGCCCGGGCCCGGTCCTTGCGGTTCGGCCCGCCCCCCCGCGTCGCACTGTTCAGAAGTAGTAGGGGTACGGCGACCAGTCCGCCGCCCGCTTCTCCACGAACGCGTCCCGGCCCTCCTGCGCCTCGGGTGTCATGTACGCGAGGCGCGTGGCCTCCCCGGCGAACACCTGCTGGCCGGCGAGCCCGTCGTCCGCGAGGTTGAACGCGAACTTGATCATCCGGATCGCCTGCGGTGACTTGGAGGCCACGATGGCCGCCCACTCGCGGGCCACGTGCTCGATCTCCGCATGGTCCACTGCGGCATTCACCACGCCCCAGCGCTCGGCGTCCGCGGCCGAGTACTCGCGCGCCAGCAGGAAGATCTCGCGTGCCCTCTTGTCGCCGGCCTGGCGGGCGAGCAGCGCGGAGCCGTAGCCGCCGTCGAAGGAGCCCACGTTCGCGTCCACCTGCATGAACCGGGCGTGCTCGCGGGAGGCGATCGAGAGGTCGCAGACCACATTGAGGGAGTGGCCGCCACCCGTGGCCCAGCCGGAGACCACGCAGATGACCACCTTGGGCATGGTGCGGATGAGGCGCTGCACCTCGAGGATGTGGAGGCGACCCGCGCGGGCGGGGTCGATCTGCTCGCGGCGGCTCGCCGGATCGGCGTCGGCGTCCGCGCCGTCCACCTCGTAGCGGTACCCGTCCCGCCCGCGGATGCGTTGATCGCCACCGGAGCAGAACGCCCAGCCTCCGTCCTTGGGGGAGGGGCCGTTGCCCGTGAGGATGACGGCAGCCACGTCGCTCGTCATGCGGGCGTGATCGAGGGCACGGTAGAGCTCGTCCACACCTTTCGGGCGGAAGGCGTTGCGCACCTCGGGCCGGTTGAAGGCCACGCGGACCACCGGGAGGTCGGCGCCTCCGGTGTCGATGCCGCGGTGGTAGGTGATGTCGGTGAAGTCGAAACCCTCCACCTCCCGCCAGAGCGACGAATCAAACGGCTGCGGCGTGGCCTGCCGGGAAGTGGGCTGGGGGGTGGGGCGGGCGGTGGGCTGCACGGCATCGGACATGGGAGGAGCCTAACCGGGCGGGGCGGGCTGTCCGCGGCAC
>JAAZBW010000052.1 GCA_012513625.1 Actinomycetales bacterium
CGGCCACCGAGAGCTCGATCGCCTCGTGCAACATCTGCCGAGCGTCTGGATCACCCGGCCCACTCCCACGTCCGTAGTGACCGAAGCTGAGAAATCCGAAAGCACGCATATCCACTCCAACCTGGTTGAACGCTCAACTATTCCGTGCGAGCGCCTCCGCCATCCGGTCCAGCGCCTCGGACAGGATCGGCCGGGTGCTCCCCAGGTTGACCCGCACCCAGCCATCGGATGCCGCGCCGCACAGCGAGCCCTCCGTGAGGTCCACCCTGGCGTGCTGCGAAAGATACTCCCCCGGCGCCGTGCCCCACCGCTCCGATCCCTCCACGCCCCGCAGGTCCACGAGTGAGAGGTAGGTACCCTCCGGCACCGTGGCGAATGCGCCCGGCAGCCGCCGCCCCACCTCCTCCGCAAACCAGGTGCGTGTCTCCCCCACGTACCCGAGCACCTCATCCAGCCACGGCTCACCCGCCCGGTATGCCACCGCGTTGGCCACCAGCCCCGGGTTGGAGGCGCCGTGCTCCACGAAATCGCCCATCTGCGCCCACAGCTCCCGGTCCCCATCATTCGTCAGCACCATCTGCGCCGTCTTCAGCCCGGGCAGGTTCCAGGCCTTCGAAGCGGAGGTGGAGGTGACCGTGTGCCGCGATGCCGCCTCCGAGGTGGACGCGTAGGGCACGTGCGCGTGCCCGGCGAACACGATCGGCGCATGGATCTCGTCCGAGAACACGCGCACGCGGTGCTTTTCTACCAGCTCGGTGAGCGGCGCCATCTCGCCCGGCTCAAGCACCCGGCCGATGGGGTTGTGCGGGTTGCAGAGCACCAGCAGCCCCGCGTTGTCCGCGAGCGCCGCATCCACCTCGTCCAGGTCATACACCCATGATTCGCCGTCGCGCGCCATCGGCACCTGCACCACCTCGTGCCCGTGCAGCTGCGGCAGCGTGAGGAACGGCATGTAGGCCGGCGTGGGCAGCACCACGGTGGAGCCGGCGGGGATCAGGTGGTCCAGCATGAACACGAGCCCGGCCACCACATCCGGCATCGGCCGCACCTGCTCAGGGTCCACCTCCCACCCGTAATGCTCCGGGGACCAGCCCGCGTACGCCTCCTGCATGCCGCGAACCATCGGCGCGGTGGCGTAGCCCGTCTGGCCGCGCTCGATTTGCTCCACGAGCGCCTCCCGAATCACCGGCGCCAGCCCGAAGTCCATCTCCGCGATCCACGCGCCGATTGCGCCCGGCCGCCTCCATTTTGTTGCACCCACTGCGCGGAGCTGGTCTTCGGTGATGGCGTCAAAATCGATGAGGGTCACCCTCCCATCCTCCCACCTCGCGTTCATCGGACCCTCCCCGGCGCGGTACCGTCAGTCCGGGGGAATTGCCGACGACGGCGCCACCTCCGCCGGGCCGTCACCCCGCCGCCCGGTCACCTCACCCCGCCCCCCGATCCGCCCTCACCCGAAGCTCTGCCGCCCCGCCACCCACACGCCCGCCCGCAACCCCGTCCCGCCCGCATCAGACCCCACGCCCCGCCGCTCGCCCCGCCCGCCAGGAGGATCCCCATGCCCGAGTTCTACGACCACCTCACTGATGTGGTGGTGGTGGGCTCCGGGGCCGCTGCCGCCGTGACCGCGCTCGCCGTGAAGGACGCCGGACTCGAGCCCATCATCCTCGAGTCCACGGACCTGTTCGGCGGTAGCTCGGCAATTTCCGGCGGGGGCCTGTGGATTCCGGGAAGCCACGTGATGCAGCGTGCCGGCGTGCTGGACACCCCGGAGGCGGGCAGCACCTACCTCAACCACGTCCTCGACCACCATCCTGCCGGCGCCGGCGCCGGCGAGGCCTCCGGCCGGGAGCGGCGCGAGGCGTTTCTGCGCGGCGGCCCGGAGATGGTGGCCTGGCTCGAGGACATCGGACTGCTGTGGCGCTACGGACGCGGCTATCCGGACTCCTACCCCCACGCCCCGGGGGGCTCCGTGACCGGGCGAGCGATCGAGGCCCGGAGGTATGACCTGAAGCGGCTCGGTCGCTGGCGTGAGAACCTGCGCCACACGGTGCGTGGCGTGGCCTTCCATGCCACTGATGCTGCCGCGATGGCAACCTCGCGGCGCAGCCCCCGCTCCCTCCTCACCTCCGCGAAGGCGATCGGCCTCCACTCGGTGGCGCCCCGCCTGAACGGGAGGGACATGGTGGGCCTCGGCAACGCCCTCATGGGCCGCCTCCTCGAACTCCTCCTCGACCGCACCGTCTCCATCCGGCTCGAATCCGAGGTCACCGACCTGATCGTGCGTGAGGGTCGCGTCTCCGGAGTGGTGGTGCGGCGCAACGGTGAAGCGTTCAATGTGGGCGCCACGCATGGCGTGATGATTGCCTCCGGCGGCTTCGAGAAGAGCCCGGAGCTGCGCGAGCGTTTCCTTCCGCTCCCCACGAGCACCACCTGGTCCTCCGGGAGTCCGGGCAACACCGGTGTCCCCCTCGAGGCGGCGGCCCGCGTGGGCGCCCGGCTCGTCAACATGGATTCCGCGTGGTGGGGACCCACCGTCATTCACCCGGACGGCACTGCCGGCATCATGAACTCCGAGCGTTCCCTGCCCCACGGGATCATCGTGGCCTCGGACGGCCGCCGGTTCATGAACGAGTCGGGTCCCTCCGTGGATGCCGGCCGCCAGCAGTACGCGAAGCACCGTGAGGAGGGCGTCTCCGCCATCCCCGCCTTTCACATCACGGATTCCCGGCACAGGGCCTGGTACCCCTACGGCACCTTCCGGCCGGGTGCGGGCACGAGGAAGATGGTGGAGTCCGGGTTCATGGTCCGCGCGGATACTCTCGAGGAACTCGCCCGCGCCACCGGCATCAATCCTGCTGGCCTCACCGCGACCGTGGAGAGGTTCAACGCCTTCGCCGCGACCGGCGTGGACGAGGAGTTTGGCCGCGGCGGCAATGCCCATGACCGCTTCTATTCCGATTCCCGCGTCCGCCCGAACCCCACCCTCGGCCGTATCTCCAGGGCTCCTTTCTCTGCAGTTCGCGTCTATCCGGGGGATCTCGGCACGAACGGTGGCATCCTGACCGACCAGGTCGGCCGCGCCCTCGCCGAGGACGGCGCCGTGATCGAGGGCCTCTACGCCGCCGGGAACGCCGCCGCCTCCGTCATGGGCGCCACCTACCCAGGACCGGGCGCCCCGATCGCCGCCGCCATGGTGTTCGGCTTCCTCGCGGGCCGCCACATGTCCGAGGTGGAATGAGCCACCCGGGCCGCTGCACGGTCCCGGCGCTCACGCTACGGTGGTCCCGGAAGTGAACGGGAGGCTCACATGACCACAGACCGCGGACCCCCTCCCCACGACGCTGCACCCCCCGCCGTCGTCACCCCACCCCCCGCCGTCGTCACCCCACCCCCCGCCGTCGTCACCCCACCCCC
>JAAZBW010000053.1 GCA_012513625.1 Actinomycetales bacterium
CGGCCGCGAGGACCACCGTGCTGAGGGCGGCGAAGAGGAGACCGGTGGAGCCGAAGATTACGCCTCCAACCCGGGAGGTGGCCACGAGGGGGTGGGCGGCGTCGGGGAGGAGGGAGACGAGCCCGTTCCCGTTCGTGAGGATCACGGCGAGGAGCACGAGCGCGGCAGGGAGCGCCACGTGGATGGGCCCGCGGGATCCTGCGCCCCTCGCCCAGATGAGGCCGACCAGGGTGGCGGCCATGAGGGGCACGGTCGTGGTGGGGGTGGTACCGAAGATGGAGCCCCAGTAGGTGGTAGCCACTGTGAGCGCCACCACGCCGAACAGCGTGTCCGCGAGGAGGGACCAGATGCCTGCCCGCATGGAGCGGGGCGCAGGATTGCGGGGCGAGTATCCGCCGGGGATGCCCGCGGGCGGGCCCGAGTAGCTGCCCGGGATCGCTGGGGAGCTGCCCGCGCGTGGGCCTGAGTAGCTGCCCGGGACCACGGGGCCGCTGCCCGGGACCACGGGGCCGCCGCCCGGGATCGCTGGGGAGCTGCCCGAGTTGAGCGCGGACGGGCTCGGAGGTTGGGTGGGCGAGATGATCTCCCTGCGTCGCTTCACCGGCTCAGGCTATCCCGGAGCACGCGGCGGACCGCGGAAGGCGTCCACGACGGGGGACGCCGGACTGCGGAGGGTTCCCACGGAAGGACGGGGGAAGCGGCGGGAGGTGGGCTCGACGTCGGGGTGGCTAGAAGGTGAATCCGCCCCAGAGGAGAACGGCGAGTCCGAGGCCCACCACCAGGTTCGCCACGGTGGCCACCGCAAACACCACGATCGGCTTCCAGCCCGCTTCCCTCAGGGAGGACATGGAGAACTCGAGGCCGATCGAGACGAACGCCGCGGCGAGGAACCAGCCGCGTAGGGCGTTGGCGGTACCGATCGCGGGCGAGCCCGCGTCCCCTGTCATGGAGACGAAGACGGTGGCCACCACGGATGCGATCAGGAAACCGAGCACAAACTTGGGGAAGCTCTTCCAGATGATGGAGGGGCTCGGCCGGCCGCCATCCACCGCCTTCTGGGTCTTGAATGCGAACCAGGTGGAGAGCAGTACGGCCACGACTCCGAGGAGCGCGTTCTGCGTCACCTTCACGATGGTGGCGATCTGGAGCGGCTGCTCACCGGCCACGGCGCCGGCGGCGGTGACGGCGGCGGTGGTGTCGATGTTGCCCCCGATCCAGGCGCCGGTCTCTGCCGGTGAAAGCCCGATGATGCCCGCCAGCCAGGGCAGCAGGAAGATCATCGGAACCGCGAACATCACCACGAGTGTGGCGGTGTACGCGAGCTGCTCCTTCTTGGCATGGACTGCGCCGGCTGCGGCCACGGCGGCGGAGACGCCGCAGATGGAGAGGGCGGAGGCGAGGAGCGCCCGGAGTTGGTCATCCAGCCCGAGCAGCCCCGCGAACCACCAGGTGAACATGAACACGGTGGCGATCAGGAGCACGGCCTGCACAATCGCGGGGCCGGCGGCGGAGGCGATCACGCCGAAGTTGATCGAGGCACCGAGCAGGACGAGGCCCGTCTTGATGAAGAACTCGGTACGGAAAGCGGCGGTCATCCGGTCCCGGATCCCGAGGAGCGTGAGCACGCCGTTCCCGCCGAAGCCGAGGAGGATCGCGTAGATCGGGAACTCAATGGACTTCGCCACCTCGCCCAACCCCGTTCCAGCGCTGGCCTCCGGAACCCAGTCCGTCAACCACCGAACGCCCGCGGTGAGCACGAAGACCACTACGAGGCCCGCGGCGGTCCACAGCGGCGAGGTCTTCTGCTCCGCGGTGGCTGCCGGAGAGGGTGTGCCGGTGGCGGCAGGTGTGGGGGTGGCGGTGTCGGTGTCGGTTTTGGCAGTGGCGGCCGCCAGCGCCATCCCTTCCGGAGCGAGGCTCTCCTGCACCTCTGGGGCGGGAGTTTCCCGCGTGGCCTCGCTCATGGGATCAGCCCTGCGGGGATGATCCCGGTGAGGCACACTGCGAGGAGCGCGAGGCCGATAATCGTTGCTGCCCAATCCTCCGAAATCGAGAACTTCCCGGACTCACGGGGATCAACGCCCTCCCTTTCGGCGCCCGGCTGAACCGGCTCAGACATGGTGTGCTCCTTCGAGGGACGGGGATCCACTCGCACAGTAGGCCCCATTCGTTCGTGGCGCCAATATCCACCACGGC
>JAAZBW010000054.1 GCA_012513625.1 Actinomycetales bacterium
CCTTGAAGCGCCCGGGAAGGGGCTTCCACCGCGCGTGCATGGTGCCGAGGGCCCCGTAGCAGTCACGTACCGAGTTCACGAGGACGCGCACGCCCACGAGATCGTAGATGTCATCGAAGTCCCGGCCACGCATGATCATCTTCTGGTAGATCGAGTAGTAGTGCTTCGGCCGGCCGGTCACCTGGCCCTCAATACCCGCCTCCGCGAGGTCCCCCTCGATCCGGGAGCGAATGGAGGCGAGGTACGTCTCCCGGGCCGGCGCCCGCTCCGCCACGAGGTGCACGATCTCCTCGTACACCTTCGGGTAGAGGGTCTGGAAGGAGATGTCCTCCAGTTCCCACTTGATGGTGTTCATACCGAGCCGGTGGGCGAGCGGCGCGTAGATCTCGAGGGTTTCGCGCGCCTTGCGGGCGGCAGACTCGAGCGAGACGTACTTCCAGGTACGGGCGTTGTGGAGGCGGTCGGCCAACTTGATGAGCAGTACCCGGATGTCCTGGCTCATGGCCACGATCATCTTGCGAACGGTTTCCGCCTGGGCCGCGTCTCCGTAGGTGACCCTGTCCAGCTTGGTCACGCCGTCCACCAGGCCCGCGATCTCGGGGCCGAAGTCCTTCGTGAGCTGTGCGAGCGAGTAGTCCGTGTCCTCCACGGTGTCATGCAGCAGCGCGGCAGCGAGCGTGGTGGGCAGCAGTCCGATCTCCGCGAGGATGGTGGCCACGGCAACGGGGTGGGTGATGTACGGGTCACCGGAGCGGCGCTTCTGCCCGGAGTGGGCCTGCTCCGCGCGCTCGTACGCGCGCACGATCACGGAGATGTCCTCGCGCGGGTGGTTCGACCAGAGCGCCGCCACAAGCGGTTCTATGGCCGCGGGGGCGTTCGGCTGCCGTGCGCCGAACCGCACGAGACGCGAGAGCACGCCCTGCGAGGGGGCGTCCGACCCGATGTCACGCTCGACCATCGGGCAATCCTACGACCCTGTACGCAGGTTGTGGGAACGCCGGGCCCGGGCCGGCTCCCAGCGTGCCAACGGTGCCGACCCGCAGCGCGTCCGGCTGCGGATCAACGCCTCAGTAGGCGAGCATGACCTCCACGTCATGGCCCTCGAGCCTGGAGCGGCCGTTGAGGCCCAGCAGTTCCATGAGCATCACGAGCCCGGTCACCGAGCCGCCTGCCCCCTCCACGAGCTGGATCGCGGCGCGCGCGGTACCACCGGTGGCGAGAACGTCGTCGATAATGAGCACCCGCTGGTCCTCGTGGATGGTGTCCGGGCGCACCTCGAGCCGAGCGGTGCCGTACTCGAGCGCGTAGTCCACGCCGATGACGGGCGGCGGGAGCTTGCCGGCCTTCCGCATCGTCACCATGCCCACGCCAAGTTCGATCGCGAGCGGTGCGGCGAGGATGAAGCCACGGGACTCCAGGCCGGCCACGGCGTCCACCCTGCCGTCATAGTGGCGCGCAATCGTATGGATTACCTTCGCGAAGGCCTCCCCGTTCGCGAGGAGCGGCGTGATGTCCCGGAAGAGGACGCCGGGCTCCGGGTAGTCCGGGATCTCGCGCAGGTTCTGATGGATCAGGTCTGCGAGCTCGGCGAACTCCGTCATCGTTTCGACCTCTTCTTTCGCTTCGGTTGGGCTCCTGTGCCCTGGTGGCCCCCGGCCACCACGTGTGTCCGGGCCACCGAGCGTGCCACCACGGCCGCGTCATCCTCGGTCTGGCCCGGGGAGTCC
>JAAZBW010000055.1 GCA_012513625.1 Actinomycetales bacterium
TACTGCGCGCGCATGATGCGCGGCATCCTCGATTCGGGCGGCAACCGCGCGGCCTCGATCGAGTGCTTTGTGGACCAGCTCAGCCCGGATGATCTCGCCGTCCTGCGAGGGGTGCTCGCGCGGCACCCGTAGTCCGCCGCAGGTCGGCGAGCCACCGAAGGCGAGCCGGAACACGCAAACGGAGGCAGACTTGAGGTGACAGCGGGTTCGCCCGCCCTCGAGAGAACCGGATACACGTATGCAAGCGGCACTCGCCCGTACCGAGACCACGAACCAGGACGCCCTTGCCATCGCCACCGCGATGGACGTCACCCCGAAGGAGGGCCTCACGGCCGCGGAGGCGGCTCGGCGGCTCGAGGAGTACGGACCGAACGAGCTCGTCTCCGCCCCCCGGGAGCCAGCGTGGAAGCGGTTCGTACGGCAGTTCCGGGACCCGCTGATCTACCTGCTGTTCGGCGCGATCGCCATCTCGATCCTCGCCTGGATCGCCGAGGGCGCCGCGGGGGCCCCGGTAGACGCGATCGTGATTGCGCTCATCGTGATCGCGAACGCGATCATCGGCTTCGTCCAGGAGAACAAGGCCGCGGACGCCGTTGCCGCACTCGCGGACATGACCGCCACCCGCTCCACCGTCCTCCGGGACGGGCGCCTTACGGAGGTCCCCTCCAGCGGGATCATCCCCGGAGACCTTCTGGTCCTCTCCGAGGGTGACGCCGTGGGCGCCGACGGCCGCCTGGTCACCTCCTCCTCCCTCCGCATCCAGGAGGCCTCCCTCACGGGCGAGTCGGAGTCCGCCGAGAAGGACACCGACACTCTCCCCGAGCCCGTCGGTATCGGGGATTCCACCAACATGGTGTTCAAGGGCACCGCCGTCACGGGCGGCGTGGGCCGCGCCGTGGTCACCGCCACCGGCATGGACACCGAGGTGGGCCGGATCGCCACCATGCTCGACGAGACCGAGTCCACCCCGAGCCCGCTGCAGGTAGAGATCGAGAAGATCTCCAAGCTGCTCGGCCTCCTCGTGATCGGCATCGCCATCCTCGTGATGGTGGTGCTCGCGCTCGTCAACGGCGTCTCCGACCTCTCGGATGCCGTGGAGATCCTGCTCCTAGGCGTCTCCCTCGCCGTGGCCGCCGTCCCGGAGGGCCTGCCCGCCATCCTCTCGCTCGTGCTCGCGATCGGCGTCCAGGTGATGGCCCGCCGCAACGCCGTGATGAAGAACCTCCACTCGGTGGAGACCCTCGGTTCCGTCTCCGTCATCTGCTCGGACAAGACCGGCACGCTCACCCGCAACGAGATGACGATGCGCGAGATCGTCACCGCCTCCGGCCGCACCGTCCTCGAGGGCACCGGCTACGCCCCCATCGGTGGCGCCAGTGTGGAGGGAGGGGAGGAGGCCCGCTTCGAGGCGTTCCGCACCCTCGCCGCCGGCTCACTCGCCAACAACGCTCAACTCGCGGAGGTGGACGGCACCTGGCAGATCCAGGGCGACCCCACCGAGGCGGCCTTCCTCGTGGCCGAACGCAAACTTGAGGGCGTCACCGATCGCGTCAGGTCCTACACCCGCGAGGGCGAGGTTCCCTTCTCCTCCGAGCGCAAGATGATGTCCGTGCTCGCCACCCAGCCGGAGGAGAGCGTCACCCGCGTCTTCTCCAAGGGCGCGCCCGACGTCCTCCTCGGCTCGTGCACCGCCGAGCAGGTGGGGCGGGAGACCCGTCCCCTCACAGACACCCGACGACGGGAGCTCGGTGACGTCGTCGTCGATCTGTCCCGTCAGGGGTACCGCACCCTCGGGGTGGCGTGGCGCGAGGCGGAGGGAGCCGAGGACGTCTCGGAGGACTCGGAGCGCGACCTCGTGTTTGTGGGCGTGGTGGCGATCATCGACCCGCCGCGCACCGAGGCAGCCGAGGCGATCGCAGACGCGCACGGCGCCGGCATCCGCACCGTCATGATCACGGGCGACCACCCGGTGACCGCGGCCCGCATCGCCTCTGACCTCGGTATCTCCGAGGGCGAGGTGGAGGTGGTCACGGGAGCCGA